>NZ_BDSM01000048.1:0-47871 GCF_003112475.1 Microcystis sp. 0824
GGAAAGGATGAGTATAAAAACCTTCAAATACTACACCGCCACTGTCACGACGAAAAATCAGCTTCCGATGGAAGCCTCGATATAACCACAAGGAAATTATCACAGGCAACCACAGAGAAGTCAAGCGGTATCCTTAACAAGGGAACAGTCAAACTAGGAGCCGTGTGAGGTGAAAGTCTCACGCACGGTTCTGAATGGGAGGGGAGGTCGGTGACGACCTTCTCGACCCCTAATAAAACGGACTTAGTATAATTTAAATACTGACCAGTCTCTGAGAGACACCTCGTTTTCTTTTCGGGATAAAATCGTCAGAGATTCCCCAATAGTTTGATGCCTGAGACATATTATATAGCAATAAGTCTTCGGGCATTTTTTCTAAAATAACTCGGTTGAAATTGGCTGGATTAATATTCATTGCTTCCATCACAGCATCACCAAGTTCTTTCGATAATAGCGGAATAACTGCATTACCAATCTCACGAAAACCATGCCATATTGTGCGGTGAAACTGAAACCAATCGGGGAATGTATGTAATCTGGCGGCTTCTCGTACAGTAATACAACGAGGAATAGAATAGTGAATGGGTCTAGGAGCAGTATAGGCCCCTTTGTCACTATTAGTTCCGGCCCGGAGAGTATTACATAAACCGGTGGGAGAAAGCTTGAAAAAGCGACTTTTTGGTTCCACTGTACCCAGTTCGGTTAAGATAAATCTATCAATTGATCTTTGGGTATGAACTGAGCCTATATGTCCATAGATTTTTGTATCTACTGTTCTTTGATGGCAAAGTTTAAAAATATCCCTTGGCTGCACTGAATATTTTTTCCTCTTACCACTATAATCTAATTTTGATGGGGGTATGCCTAAATCAGTATCGATAAAGGCAGGTATTAATTCTAAATCTGAAATCGCATCATAGACGCTGGTAAAAGCTGATTTTTTGACTGAGTTCAAATCGACGGTCTTTGCCAAGGGATATTTAGCCATCGGCACGTCTTTTCGACTACCAATTAAGATTAATCTTCTGCGCTTTTGTGGCGCACCGTATTCACTGGCATCAAGGATTTTAATTGGCTGATTAATTGTATAGCCAATAGCTTCAAATTCAGAGATTAACTCCTCTAAAAATTGTTTATGTTTACCCGTCGCCATGCCGGGGACATTTTCAAAGATAAAATACTTGGGTTTAATTTCCGCTACAATCCGCAGATATTCAAATACAAGAGAATTTCTAGGATCATCTATTTGTCGTTTACCAATCAATGAAAAACCTTGGCAGGGGGGACCACCAGCAATTAAACTAACATCGGTGGCATAGCCTTTTAGTTTTAATAATTCCCATATTTCTCTACTTGTTACTTTGGCTATATCCCGGCAAATAGTTTGACAATAGGGAAAGTTAAAATGATGAACCAAGGAATGGACTGCATCAAACTCCACCGCTACAGCAATATCAAATCCCGCCGCTTCTAGACCAAGGGACATCCCACCGCAGCCAGCAAATAAATCGATCGCAATTGGTCTATGTTTCACCTTGATGATTAGCTCTCTATTGTCTGCCTTTCATTATACTGTATTTCTGACAGAATTAAGGCTTTACGTTTTATTAACAGTCTGGCAAATAAAGGCAATTGTACTATATTATTAAGCAATTATTTGAGCAATTCTTTTTCATCAGTTTTTGGATCATTTGTTCAATTATCTTTACTTCAATTCCCATATTCCGTACTTCACTTTGAAGCATAAAAAACTACAGGTCTTTTCAAAGAAAAAAAATCAGAATAATCAAAAAAAATACTCAACCAATCAGATGTTGAGGAGAAATCATAAAATACCAAATATTTTTTCGGCTCAAAGAGTTAAACTAAGTCACAACAATTCGAGGAGTAGTGACTCTCCTATAAGCATATTACTCAATTGTTATCAACTTTGTTGCTTTGTTATTTAGACTAACGATGACAGATAATATTTTTGACAAGATGAAGGCAGAAAATTTAAAATAAAACGGCGTTCTTCAGTTAAATTGACAATTTGCTTGACCCCATTCACAATAAAAATATGAATGCCCTGAAAACATTGAAATATCCATCTAATTGTGGGACGACTCGTTAATTTACTGACTTAATTTTTGACTCCAGCCTTGGCTCTTTTTAAGCTATTTCTTAGTTCTCTTTGTCCGAGGTTATAGACTAACAAGCAGAAAGACATCAAGAATAACATTGTCTCGATTCTTTCCGTTTTTTTAACAAAGAAACTATCCGCAAAAAATAAAGGATCTTTCAAAAATCTAAATCCTCTTTCACAAGACTGTTGATTTTTATAAGTTGTCACCATTTCGGCTGAGTCTAATTTGTCTTCTTCATCAACTAAGTTAGTTGCTAAAATAAATCTGCCTGCTTCCTTTCTTCTTCTGACTATCTCTTCAGTTGTTTCTTGCCCTACGCCGCTAATTTTATAAATCGTTTTATGGTCTTTTGATTGACTGGCAATTAGGTCAATTTCTAGGATTTTAACGAGGTTTAGTTTTTGATTATTTGCTCTTAATTTATATCGGGCTTGTTGGGGATTTTCAACTCTTCTTTCTGCAAGCTCTTGAGAATTCTCTCCATTTTGTCTTTTTCTTTTTTAAGGTTATTTTCTAGTTTTTTTAAGTCACTTATTTGTCTTTTTTCACTGGTTACTATTAGCCAGATTTGTTGAATTCCCCCATAAGTCACTTTTTCTTCTTTCCAGGTATATCCTTCTAAATTTAGCTCTGCCCTTTTTTCTCTTTCCTTGACCTCTATTTCTTCCATTTCTGAATTTTGGACTAATTCTTTGGCTCTTTTTATCGTCATGGGAACTCTACTTATCCATTTTAGATGTTGAATTAGTTGAAGATTATCTTGACTATAGCGTTTTTCAGTCTGCTGAGGTACAAAAGTTATGGGTTTTAGGCAAAAGGCAAGAGGCAAAAGGCAAAGGGGAAGAAAAACAGGTGTACCTCACTAGCTTAGGAAACGCTATATATAAGGCACTGTCACAGACCATAATACTGTCAAATTTTATTTGTTTTTTAAATTCTACTAAGATTTTGCCAAAGACAGCTTTATCAGCTTCATTTCCATCTCCGACTCTCACAAATAATGGTACGTCTCCATCCTGGGTTGTTATTAAGTCTAAGACGCATTGTTTCAAATCTGGTCGATGGTCACGAGAATATCCTTTGGTAATAATTATTGGTCTTTCTTTGATCATCTCTTCTTCTTCTTTCTCTTTTTTTTCTTCACTTTTATATTCTCCATATAGATGAAATGATGTGGCATCTAGATGAGAATATTTTGTCTCTATTTTAAATTTTTTGATGACCGATAAGACAACTTCTATAAAGTTATCATTCAGTCCATGTTTGTATAACTCATCCATGACTCTCCCAATTTTATCATCATTGATATAATCGGTTTTTATTTCTTCTCCCAATAATTCTTCGATTCCTTTATCTTCAAAAAATTGACTAAATAAGTATAAAGGTCTTGAAACAAATCCTAATCCATTGATTAGAATAGCTTTGACCACTGTTCCTGCTGAAATTTTTTCTCGAGGGTCGATTCCTAATTTAGAGTTGATTATTTCAACTATTCCTATTTCGTCAATTAGCCCGGCTACTATTCCTAAGTGATCTAGGTTTTTAATTTTTACCTCTGACATAGGAGACAATTTTTGTACCTTTAATAGATTTTTGAGCTTTTTGATTGTCTCACTTTTTTGGGACTAATTCTCTGAGTATTTTTACTTATTTTTTTCTTGAATGATTTTATGCTACTTTATACTACATTTTGAAGTGCGGAGTGTCGGATATAAACAGTTATAAGGTTGGTCAGGGTTGACCTGTTGGAATCAGTCGGAGGACTGAAGACCTTACTAGGCGGTTATTTCGGGCATTTCAGCCTTATTTCATGCCTAAACGTTTCGCACAGCTATAATTAGCTTATCGGTCGCAACTGGCTTCTGAACTTCAATCCTGTTCGGACGTTTGCTTACCGGCTCTCTCTACTCAGTAGAGAAATTAATTGAATGGAAACCAGTGTTGTTTGATCGGCTTAAATTCGTTGATAATTTTCTCTACTCAGTGGAGAAATTAATTGAATGGAAACGTCTAGCTCGTCGGTCTCGCTCTCATCAGACTCGTCGGCCTCGCTCTCTACTCAGTAGGGAAATTAATTGAATGGAAACTTGACAAGGTATTTCTAGGGATGTTACATTAACGTCATCTCTATACTCACTGAAGAAATTAATTGAATGGAAACAAAAGGGTTGTCCCTCTTTCAAGTTTTCAACTGCCCGACTCTCTACTCAGTGGAGAAATTAATTGAATGGAAATAAAAGGGTTGTCCCTCTTTCAAGTTTTCAACTGCCCGACTCTCTACTCAGTGGAGAAATTAATTGAATGGAAATAAAAGGGTTGTCCCTCTTTCAAGTTTTCAACTGCCCGACTCTCTACTCAGTGGAGAAATTAATTGAATGGAAACGTGAAACCTTTGCCTCAGCGTGCATCTGCCTTTTTCCAGATACGGGCAAAGGTCTTGATGCAACGCAAACCTGTTATAATAATCAACCAGATGGGATCCGTGACCGCGTGCGTAGGTATCTAGGGCTTTGGGGTGGGAAAACTGGAATGACAACTGACTTTATCGAGATGTACGAAAATGCTTTACCCCCCGAATTGTGCGAAGAGATCAGGCATCGTTTCGAGGCCAGCGATCGCAAGTCGGATGGACGGATCGGTCATGGAGTCGACAAATCCAAGAAGAACAGCACCGACATCACCATCACAGGCCTCTCCGAGTGGAGCGATTTGCACAGTCAGATACTCGACAGCACACTGCGTCACCTGATGTTGTACATTCGCAAGTATCCATACTTGATCACCAGTGCGTTTGCATTAAGCTTGCAAGATCGGGCTACTGGACTGCTCAGGCCGTTAACAGCTGCGGATGTTGGGGCGGCATCAGACCAGGAACTCGCCGAGTACCTATTCAGAATGTTTCGACCGGGAGCGATCAACGTTCAGAAATACTGGAAGAGTCTCGGTGGTTACTACTACTGGCATTCGGAAATCTATCCTTGCGACCCAGCTGCTGAGACGCTCCATCGCGTCCTTTTGTTTATGTTCTATCTGAACGATGTAGAGCGCGGTGGTGAGACGGAGTTCTTGTACCAAGAACGGAAGCTCAAGCCAACCTCTGGGACGATGGTGATCGCTCCCGCCAGTTTTACCCACACCCATCGCGGCAATGTGCCGGAGTCGCAAGACAAGTACATTCTGACCAGCTGGATCTTGTTCAACCGCGCCGAGCAGATCTATCCTCGCCAACCCAATCCTGCGTGAGACGACGCAAGCCACACAAGGACAGGTAAGCTGTTGACTATCTAAATTAGGCGTTGCTGAATCAAGGTATGAATGACAACCTTGCACCTATCCAAAAGTTAGTTTGGGTCTAGGTTTTAAAAATCCCACAAAAGAAGATTCATATCTCAAATCAGCAAGGCCAAGATTGCAGAGGAGCGGGGAGAGGCAGTTTGAGCATTTGTCCTAAAATTTCCAATAGGCAGTTTAAATTCAGTACAGCTTATAACGTTGTGTGGCTCACGCTTGTTGGCAATGCGATAATAAGGGACGAGACGAGCAAATGAATTGGGGCGGAAAATGGAAGGATAAAAAAGATTTGAGCGGAATGCCTGACAACGGACGGAGTGAACAGGCCACCGTCTGGTGATGGTAGCTCTCTACTTGCGCTTAGAAATTAATTGAATGGAAACATTTGTAGGGTTAATTCATGAATTAACCTCTCTACTCGCGCTTAGAAATTAATTGAATGGAAACACGCTTTAAATTTTGGATTGAAATTTTGTGTTTATCTCTCTACTTGCGTTTAGAAATTAGCTGAATCTCCCTCAACCCCGCGAAGTTGGGGGAGTTAGGTGGGTCTTGACCCTTGCAAGAGTGCCTCATTCAACAGGCAATTTAAATGCGCGGGCAGCTTATTCTATATGGTAATGTTTAATTTTATTCCCGTAAAAGTTGCTTATGTCCTTACCTGAACTCCCTCTTCATCTTCAATTAACCCAAATGGTTTCGGGTTACTGGCTATCTCAGGCCATCTATGCTGCGGCTAAATTAAGTCTAGCCGAGCATTTAACCAAAGGAGCGAAATCCTGTCAAGAGTTGGCCTCCCTAACTGAGACTAATCCTGCTGCTTTATACCGACTGATGCGAGCGTTAGCTAGTGTGGGAATTTTTCAAGAAATTGAATCTCAACAGTTTATATTAACTCCCTTAGCCGAACATTTATCTAGTGACCATCCCCGGTCAGTAAAAGCGACAGCGATTATGTTAGGAGAAGCCCCCCATTATCAAGCCTGGGGAAATGTGTTACATAGTATTAAAACGGGACAACCATCCTTTGATGATGTCTTTGGGATGGGGGTCTTTGAATATTTTCAAACTCATCCGCTAGATGCAGAGATTTTTGAACAGTCGATGAATAGTTTTTCTTTTTCGGAGGAGAAAGCTATTTTAGCTGTGTATAATTTCTCTGAGTTTCAAACCCTAGTAGATGTAGGTGGGGGATACGGTGAGATGTTGGGGACAATCTTAGAGCAATATCCCCACCTCAAAGGGATTCTTTTTGATGAAGAATATGTAATTTCTCATTGTCAACACACTTTAGAAAAACACGGCATTGTTGATCGTTGTCAAACCGTTGGCGGTAGTTTTTTTGAATCTGTACCGTCGGGAGGAGATGGCTATTTATTAAAACATATTATTCATGATTGGGATGACCGACGAGCGATTGCTATTTTGAAAAACTGTTGTCAAGCTTTAGATAGCAACGGTAAAGTTTTAGTCTTGGAAATGGTTGTTCCTTCGGGTAATAATCCTTCGGCCGCTAAAATGTTAGACCTGAATATGTTAGTTATGTGTCCGGGAGGTAAAGAAAGAACCGCAGAAGAATTTGAGGACTTGTTGAGTCAAGCGGGACTAAAATTAAATCGAATTATTCCGACTCAAGAAGATATTTGTATTATTGAATGCGTTAAAAAATAATAGAATAGAAAACGGGTTTCTTCAAGAAACCCGTTTTCTATTAGATATAGGTAGCCCAAGATTTTGCCCAGGCGAGAATTTCATGAACTCGATCGAGGGTTGAAGATTCACAGTAGAGACGCAAAACCGGTTCTGTGCCACTAAAGCGAATTAACAACCAACTGCCATCTTCTAAACGGAACTTATAACCGTCTATAGGATTACAATCAGTCACTTGTTTACCGGCAATTTCCCTTAAGGGTTCCTGATCCAAAGCAGTAATTAACTGATCGCGAGCTTCCATATTAGCTAAGGGTAAATCAATGCGATCATACTGAGAATGAAAACCAGTTTTATCCTGTAATTGCGCGTAAAGATCGCTTAAATCTTGGCCCGATTCTACCACCGCTTCCAAAACGTATAAAGCTGATAATAAAGCATCCCGTTCGGGAATGTGAGTACCATAACCGACACCTCCGGATTCTTCCCCACCAATTAACACAGGAGTGGTCAACATTCGATCGGCAATATACTTATAACCGATCGGAGTTTCAAAGACCGATAAACCGTATAAACTGGCTAATTTGGGGATTAAATCGGAACCGCTCACCGTTTTGACAATTTCCCCTCTCATTCCCTTTTTGCCGGCTAAATGCTCGATTAAAATCGGGATGAGATTTTGGGTGCTTAAAAAATTCCCCCGACCATCGATCGCCGCCACTCGATCGCTATCGCCATCGAAGACCAAACCTACTCGCAAAGGGGCTAAATTTGCGCTGTGAGCCAGCTTATCGATAATTTCCGTCAAATTTTTCGGTAAAGGTTCTGGGGAGCCGCCACCGAACAAAGGATCGCGATTGCCGCGTAATTCCGTGATCCCCACCCCCAAAAGACGCTCTAAACCAGTAGCCGCCGCACCGTGCATGACATCGGAATAAACTTTTAGTTGTCCCGATTCGATCGCCTCGGCAATAGCGGCAATATTAACTTTTTGGCGTAAACCCTGACAATAACCTGACCAAGGCTCAAAAGTGCTTAATTTACCGGCAGCTGCCTTAAATTGCGGCGGATTAGACAATAAAGCTTCAATTTGTTGGGTAATTTCCGGCGAGACAGAACCACCAAAATAACCTTTTACCTTCAAACCGAGATATTTAGCCGGGTTATGACTGGCGGTTAATACGATCGCACCGAGAGCATTTTCTGAGCGAGCTGCCCAACTAAAAGCGGGAGTGGGAGCGTAGGATTGGGAGAGAAGCACATCAAAACCTGCTTTTTGCAGCGATTCCGCCGCAGTTTGAGCAAAATCCTCCGCCATAAACCGCCGATCATAGCCGACGATTATCGTCCGCGAACCCGTGATCTGACCATAATTATCCGCTAAAACCTGAGCCGCCAAGGGAGCGAGCAGAGCGACTCGATCGAAAGTAAAATCGGCGGCGATAATCCCGCGCCAGCCATCGGTTCCAAATTTAATCGGGTTCACGGTGGTCATGATTTACGAACTACCCTTAAATATCCATTTTCCCAATACTGTAACCCGCTCCGTACCCCTTGGCGATAGTCAATGGGGAGATGGGGAAATGGGGAAATGGGGAATTTCAGCTAAAACCCCAAAACCCCAAAACCCCAAAACCCTAACACCCTAAAACCCTAAAACCCTAAAACCCTAAAACCCCAACACCCTAAAACCCTAAAACCCTAACACCCCACACCCTAAAAACCCAACACCTTTTCACGTTTCCCGACCATCGGTTTTTGCCGCCGGATCGAGCGCACCGACTTCACTGGTTAATAATTTTTCCATTAACATTTGTAACTTCATCCGTTCTATATAGGGCCATCCCCCGGTTTCCTCGATATCCCGGAGTAATCCGTATAAATCCTTACGGGTATTGGGTAAAGATGGCTCGAACATCTGCTCGCGAATTTGCCGATGTAAATTTTCTAAAGTTCGCAGCAACATTAACAAACCGTTACAATCTCCCTGCTGTTCTTGGGCGATCGCTGTCACCGTCGTTACAAGGGAATGTAGTTGGCCATCTAATTGGCTATTATCTCCCGGCAATGGGCTATTCATCGAAATTTCTGCATCTCAAAACAGTCACACCAATCATATCAGTCATCAGCTATCAGTTACTTAGAGCCTGCTGCCTTTTGGCTGCTGTTTCCCGTCCCCTGTCTCCCATCTTCTCAATGGTCACTGATCTTTGATAAACTGAGTTTCGGTGAATTGGCGCAACCGATTCGATAATTCATCAGGCTATGGATCAAGGGTAGTAATTGTAAAGATTGACAAAGAGAGGTTGACATAGATGAGATTTCGTGCCTTGTTAGTTGCCTTTTTAGCCTTGTGCTTAGGGGTGTTGACAGCTTGTAGCGACGCGCCTAGTGCCGTCCTGAATAGAAACGAGCTAACCTATGATGAAATTTTAAACACTGGATTAGCTAACAAATGTCCGCAGATTTCTGAGTTTACCCGGGGTACTCTCCCCTTAGAAAGCGGCGAAAGTTATGTAGTGACAGATTTGTGCTTGGAACCCCAAGAATATTTTGTCAAGGGTGAACCCATTAATAAGCGGGAAGCGG
Organism: Microcystis sp. 0824; assembly: GCF_003112475.1. Classification (NCBI taxonomy): domain Bacteria; kingdom Bacillati; phylum Cyanobacteriota; class Cyanophyceae; order Chroococcales; family Microcystaceae; genus Microcystis; species Microcystis sp. 0824. The sequence goes on from NZ_BDSM01000048.1 coordinate 9,657, forward strand.
CCACTTTTATCCCGGGTAAACTCTTAACCAGAGATACCACCAGTTTAGAACAGATGACAGCGACCTTAACCGTAGGTGAAGACGGTGTTTTAACCCTCAAGGAAGAAGACGGTATCGATTTCCAACCCATTACCGTACAATTACCCGGAGGTGAAAGAGTTCCCCTCTTCTTTACCATTAAAGGTTTCACCGGCAAAACCGAAGCCGGCTTTAACTCGATTAACAGTTCCACGGATTTTGAAGGCGAATTTAAAGTTCCCTCCTATCGTGGCGCTGGTTTCTTAGATCCCAAAGGTCGGGGTGTGGTGACGGGTTATGATAATGCTGTCGCTTTACCCGCTAGTGCTGATAGTCAAGATTTCCAGCGTGCTAACGTCAAAGCGACGGAACTGGGTAAAGGTACTATGTCTTTACAGGTAACTAAAGTTGACGCTTCTACCGGCGAGTTTGCTGGTGTTTTTGAAAGTGAACAGCCTTCCGACACCGATTTAGGCGCAAAAGATGCTGAAGAAGTGAAAATTCGCGGCATTTTCTACGGTCGTCTCGAAGCTCGTGCCTAATTAATAAGTTCAGAATTTCTGGAAATTAAGGCGAATTTCTCCCCAGAGAAGTTCGCTTTTTTCTAAGCTTTGACACAATTAAGTTAAGTAGGTAGGTGTTAAAAACGATCATTTCCCCCCTTATCAAGGGGGGATATATCTTCAATTTAATTATAACCAGCGACTTATACCACTTGTCTTTAGTTGTGATACTAAATCCAGCTATTAAATACTGATTATTTATTCCTCCTTTTACCTCTTGCCTGTCCTGATATGTAGCCTATACTCAACGGATTTAGTATGAAATAGATAATGTAATAGGCAAGAGGCACTCATGCAACAGGGAAAAGTTATATTGAGAGAATTAAGCATTAGTTGGTAACTCCCCAGGTTTGCCATGGCATAGACATCATTAAGGTTGGTTCGGGTTAATTGCTCGTAGAAACTATTTGGCAATACCTCTAATTTTCGCTTTTACTTTTTCAATGAATGAAGAAGAATTCACATCATGGAGATGTTGTTTACTGGCTTTACTTAGGATTGATGCCACTAAACCAAAGGAGGACTGAGAAGAAAAAATCAAATCATTACAGCTGGCTAACAAATACATATCCATTAATGCTTCTATCCCATTTTGAATGCGATCGGGACATTGATCCCAGTTCTGGTGCATTCTTTCTCCCGAGGGTGGAAACCATTTTGGTGTGGTGATAATATTTGAGAATTCCTGTTGAAATTTTTCAACAACTTCTTGAGAATCTGTGGACAAGAAAATGCTGTTAAATTTATTGTTTTTGTTGATTTTTTTAGTATTAGTAATTAGCTTATCTAAAGGAATCTTCATGTCTGTATATCTGACATGAACGCCTAGGGTATTCACTCCAAAGTGAGATAATTTGAAATCTTCGATAGACTGAACAATTTCAGGTTTCAAGCTTAGATGAGAGTTTAATACCTGTTTGATAATAGTACGATCATCCATTTTTGCCAAGTAGTCGAACTTCCCATGAAAAAGTTGTCTCATCTGGTGGATTTTATGAGTATAGGCGCAGAAAACCAGAATCTCACTCTCATAATTTGTTCTAGATAATTCAACCGACATAATAGATTGATCCGAAATCCTTAAATCTTTTCTTAGTCCACCAAAAGATTGATCTAACTTATCAATCCATAACTCAGGATAGACGGATTTGGTATCAGGTATAGATTCTACTGAACTGGTCTTTGGACAGTTAAAAAATAGAGGGAAGGAGTTGATATCGTCATAACAATAAGCATTATCCCGCCAATCAATAACTAACTGGCGATTACTAATTTCACTATAGATTATTGCACCACAGGCGGCCAGAATTCGGTTCCCCATGCCAGAGGAACCTTTACAAATCAGAAATTTTCTAGAGCTATTCATATTTTTTATTGAGTATCTACTAAACTATAAACCTAGGCGACGGCGAATTCTTTTCAAACTCAAGGGAGAGTTAGCTATAAATAGCTTTACAAATTCTAGGCGACGCACATAGAATATTTTCGGTTAAACCCTTTAAAACTTCCTTGAGTAGATCGGGACGAGTAAAAACTGTTAAAGTAACTGGCGGCAAAGAACTAGGTAAAGGCATCTCATCAAGAGACATTGGTAAATTTGTTAAATTCATAGACTACCGCAAAACAAAATTTTTAACATCTGTACAAATCACGCCCTAGTATGTTAACACCTTAATTTGAGTTTGTCAAGCTTAATCACACTTCGATAACTCCCAGCTAGAATTGTTTGACCTTAACTGGAGAGAAAACTTTTACTATAATGTTCGGATATCCTATCTCCTTTGCCTGATCACTTATTAACAGTAACTTTCTATCCCTAGATAAAATTTTACAACCATAATCAGCGATTACTAAAAATTATATCATTAAAAACCCCTATCGGTTATTAAAGAGATAGGGGATAATTATTTTAGATACTTTCTGTTTTTTCTGACTTGCTTTTATAAGTATCTTGAGTCAGATAGCGGATACGAGATTTCAGAAATTCAGCGACTCCATAAATTTCATCAAGACTGTTTATATTCGTGGTTGCTTCTTTACCAGTTTCGACATTATCGGGAATACTGATTGATTTCTTGCCAGTTTTTTCATGGAAGCGCAGACGACAGACTGTTTTGGTTACTTTTCCATCTAAGTTGATACCAAAATAACTTCTAGTGTCTTTGAATTGAATGCGTGCGGTATGGATTTCTTCCCGTAGAATTGATTTAATAATGTAAAATCCTTCCAATTCTTCGAGGGTCGTATTAATTCCATCTCCCCCTGTTTCTTCTGGTGGAGTATCTTCTGCTGCTGTATCAGCAGGATTTGGTTCGGGTTCTTTTCTAAAAACTTCCTCAAATTTTTCTTTGATGATATCATTGATATACTCTTTGAGAGAACGCTTAATAATTTCTGTGAATTTTTCGACAACCGATGCAGTTCTCACTCCAGAATACACATGACTAACAAAAAACTTAACAAATTCGGGAGAAGGATCATTTAATTGCTGGGCAATCACTTTTTTAACTTCTTTGGTGTACAATAAATTGCGAGCAGCCTCTTTTATTTTGCCAGAATTGAAGTCAGATGTGCTAGTGCTAGATTTAGAAAATCGTTTTAATTCGTTAACAGAAGATTCGTCAAAGTCGAGGATGTTAAACTCAAAAAATGGCTTATCGTCCATGATATTATCCTTGACGGTATCCGTATAAAACCGATAGATAATCCCATTAGTTAAAACTCCAAATTTGGCTCCAGTTGCGATAAAATATCGATGCAGTTGGGAACTATGTTTAGGATGCTCAAGATTTTGATGACAGCTTTTACATTCCATCAAAATAATCGGTTGATTGTCCAAACAAATAGCATAATCTACTTTTTCCCCTTTTAATCCAGTTAAATCGGCACTATATTCGGGGTGAACTTCCATGGGATTGAATACATCGTAACCCCATGCTTGCAAAAAAGGCATAATAAAAGCTGTTTTGGTTGCCTGTTCGTTTTGGATTTGAGAACGAGAGGTTTCAACTTTTTGAGCAATTTCTTTGAGTTTATCGATTTCCATGATAGCCTCATTATCTAGGATGTGTGGGTTCTCAGCCTAACCATAATTTAACCTTTTTTTTACCTAAGGGTCAAGCATTTTTGACTGTCATCATCATTGATTCACAAATATTTACACTAATCAACCGCATCTTTTGTGCTATCATTTCTAGGAACGGGTTATTTTTAATAATGTCGCCATTTGATCAAAAACAATGCTTGCTTTAGAACAGCTTTATGAACGGGAGTATGATCGCTGGTTAATCGAGACGATCGAGTTATTAAAAAATCGTCAGTTAGATCAGTTAGATTACGAACATTTAATCGAGGAGTTGGCAGCTTTGAGACGAAGCGAAAAAACTGCTGTTAAAAGTTTAAGTTTATCGATAATAATCCAGCTGCTACTCTATCAATTTTGGACAACAGAAAGAACAAGAAATAGTAATCATTGGGCGGCAGAGATTATCACTTTTCGAGTACAATTAGAAGATAAGCTCACCACCGATTTAAGCAAATTTCTAGAACTAGAGTTAGAAAATATCTATGAAAACGCTCGCTTAATTGCCGAAAAAAAGACAGGATTAAAAAATTTACCGATAATTTGTCCCTACTCTCTGAGACAAATTCTTGAGAAACAGTGGTTTCCCGATACAGATAATCAATAAACTCTCAAAAATATGGAATCTCACAACAGTGAACCGATTATAATTGCCGAAGCTGTGGAAAAATGGTATGATAACCGCTTTCATGCTTTGCGGGGAGTCAATCTCACCGTTAATAAACAGGAAGTTGTCGTGATTATGGGGCCGTCCGGTTCAGGAAAATCCACCTTTATTCGCACTTTTAACGGGTTGGAATCCTATCAAAAAGGCCGCATTATTATTGACGGGATAACTGTTTCCCACAACCTGAAAAATATCGAGGCAATCCGTCAGGAAGTCGGCATGGTTTTTCAACAATTTAACCTCTTTCCCCATCTGACGGTATTAGATAATGTCACCCTTGGTCCGATGTGGGTGCGCGGTTGGAAAAAAGCGCAAGCGGAGGAAATAGCGAGAAAACTCCTCGAAAAAGTTGGTATTCTCGAACAAGCGCTTAAATATCCCCCTCAGTTATCGGGAGGACAACAGCAGCGGGTGGCAATCGTTCGCGCTTTAGCTATGCAGCCGAAGGTGATGTTATTCGATGAACCCACCTCAGCTTTAGACCCAGAAATGGTGCGAGAAGTCTTGGAAACGATGCAAAGTTTAGCTAAATCGGGGATGACCATGGTTTGTGTCACCCACGAGGTAGGATTTGCGCGAGAAGTGGCCGATCGAGTGGTATTTATGGATCAGGGTTTAATTTTGGAAATTGCCCCCCCAGCAGAATTTTTTAATAATCCCCAATCCGATCGAACTCAGCAATTTTTAGCAAAAATTCTTTGATTTCCCATGACTTGATGATTAAACCCTCTCTTTTTCTTCTTCTACCTCGACTAAAAGGGGAACGAGATTTTCATTTAAACGACCGGCTCGAATTAATTCTGCATAGGTATTAGCTTCGATATCGAGTAAAGTATCTTGAAATTGTTCGGCCACCACATCTTTTAACTGTGGGTGTTCCTGTAGTAGTGTTTGCAACTGATCGCCCAAGGCCTTTAGTTGTCCCTCCACTAGCGTTTTTTTGTCGCGATAAAATTCGGGATCGATATCGGGAAAACGTTCTGGTTGTTGCAGATAATTAGACACCCTAGTTAAAGCAATTTGACGAGCAATTAAGGCCGAATATTCGGTGCGAATCGGTTGATCACCGATAAGATTGAGGGCATTTAATAGCCATTGTATAGATAATCCTTGCACCAATAAAGTAAATAAAACCACCCCAAAAACCACGTCAATAATTTCTTGACGGTAGGGGATAGACGTAGGAACACTTAACGCTAGGGCGATCGAAACCGAACCGCGCAATCCTCCCCACCATAACACCGTTCTTTCCTTGAAATTGATGTTATTGCCCGTAATTAGGTTACTAATTGCCCCTAGTCCAAAAATGGACAGCAAACGGGAAACCACCATAGCGGCGATCGCTATTAAAATCCCGGTTAAGTGACTGCCGAGACTCTCAAAACGGGTTTGATCGCCGATCAGTAAAAAGATGATAGAATTGACAAAAAAGGCGATAAATTCCCAAAATTCGCTAACTACCAGGCGCGTGCGGGGACTCATACCAATGCGCGAACCGAGATTACCGAGAATAATCCCGACAATTACCACCCCAATCACACCGGATCCGCCTAATTTTTCCGTGACGAGATAGGTTCCATAGGCAGAAACTAGGGTGAGAGACTGTTCCACGAAAGGCAGATCGAAGCGTTGGGTAAGGTAGGAAATGCCGAAACCGATCACGCAACCCACACCGATGCCAATCCCCACAAAGGTGCAGAAACGGGCGAGCGTGACGGGTACGGAAAAGGTATCGATTCCCAAGGGAATACCCACCAAGAGGACGAAAGCGACCACAGCGACCCCATCATTAAAGAGACTTTCCCCTTCCATCAGGATCGTCAGTTTTTTACTAGCCCCCAATTCTTTAAATAGGGCAATTACAGAGACGGGATCGGTGGCAGCTAGGGCAGCACCCAAGAGAAAAGCGATCGATAGGGGTAAATTAGCAAAGATATGTAGGGGATAGGCGACCCCCAAAACGGAGATAATCACCCCGATAACGGCAAAAAGGACGATAGTAACCCAATATTCCTTTAATTTAGCCCAAGGAATATTCCAAGCGGCTTCAAAAAGGAGGGGAGGCAGAAAAATTTCCAGAATTAATTCCGGGGAAAGATTAACTAGACGCAAATCTAAAAAAGCTAAACCCATACCGACAATAACTAACAGCAGGGTGTAGGGAATTTTGCGGAGGAAGGCAACGGTTCTCGATAAAGTGGCGACACTCAAGGAAATGGTCAAAACTAGCAGGAATTGCTCTAAATTATGAGTGATCGCCTCATTAGCTGTAGATTCTAGACTCATTATTTTCAGTTATCAGATATGGGAGTGGGAATTATGAATTATGAATTATCAATTATGAATTATCAATTATCAATTATCAATTATCAATTATGAATTGGGGAGTGGGGAGTGGGAAGAATAAATAAAAATAATCTCCTGACTCCTGACTCCTGACTCCTGACGACCGGCTCCTGACGACCGGCTCCTGACGACCGGCTCCTAACACCCTAGTCATTCGGGGACTGAGGAGAGATTTTCAAAGAGGAAATGGCCCCCTCTTCTATGGAGGTTTCTGATGTATTTCTTTCCCCACCGAGAGAGGGAGTTTTACTATTGCCAGAACCGCCACCTTTGGGGGGTTTCGAGGAGAGGAATCGGGCCTCGAACTGTTTGATCAGCACATACAACACCGGGACGAGAAATAAACTCAACACCGTGGAAATCAGATAACCGCCTAGGATTGCAGTTCCCAGGGACCAACGACTCATCGCCCCGGCGCCGGAAGCGATAACCAAGGGCAAGAAACCAACTAAACCGGAAATAGCCGTCATCAGAATCGGTCTTAAGCGTTCCGTCGAGGCCCGGGCTGCCGCATCGGGAATACTTAAACCCAAAGTACGGGACTGGTTAGCGAATTCCACGATCAAGATGGCATTTTTAGCCGCTAAACCGATCAACATGACCAAAGCCACCTGAGCATAGATATTATTATTCACCGTCGGGAACAGACTACCCACTTGTAGGAAATTCGCCCGCAACAGCAAGGCCCCCATGGCACCCAGGATCGCTAGGGGAACCGTAATCATGATGATAATCGGGTCAATGTAGCTTTCGTACTGGGCCGCGAGGACAAGGAAAACCACGATAAAGGCTAATCCGAAGATAATTGGGGCAGCCCCGGCGGAAGTTTTTTCTTGGAAAGCTGTCCCCGTCCAAGCGTAACCGAAACCGGGCTGCAGGACTTTCCGACAGACATCTTCCATCACTGCGATCGCCTGTCCCGTACTAAAACCGGGAGCGGGACTACCCTGAACGTTAATCGAGGGATAGAGGTTAAAGTTAGTGATAATCGGTGGATAGGTGAAGCGTTTGACGCTAATTAAACCAGATAGGGGAATATTGGCCCCGGTACGGGAACGGACGTAAAGACGGTTAATATCTTCGGGATTAGAACGATAATCCGCTTCTGCTTGGGCAAAGACTCGATACAAGCGATCGCCTAAGACGAATTGGTTAACGAAGTTGGAACCGAGATAGGTTTGCAGGGTTCCGAAAACGGCCTGCATATCGACGTTTTGCGCCTGTAGCTGGTTGCGATTGATGGAAAGTTCCAGCATCGGCGTGTCGGTGGTAAATTGGGTGAAAATTCCCGATAATTCCGGTCTTGTTCGGGCCTCGGCCATGACGTTATTAGCGTTGGCAATCAAAGCGTCCATGGGGAAAGAAGCGCGGTTTTGGATAAATAACTCGAAACCGCCGGTAGAACTTAATCCATCTACAGGGGGCGCATTAACGGCGAAAGCGCGAGCATCTCGGACTTTAGTGGCTAATTCTCGGTTAATTTTCCTAAGAATGCCGAAAACTGACTTATCTTCGCCGGGCCGTTCCGACCATTCTTTTAACTTGACAAAAAATAGCCCTTGGTTGCTGCCACTTCCGGCAAAACTAAAGCCCGCCATACCGACAAAGTGTTCGATTTCTTCGATACCGTCGAGAATTTCTTCGTTAATCTGACGGATAACCCGGTCGGTGTAGCGCAGGGAAACCCCGGGGGGGGCTTGCACCAAAACGAAGGCATAACCTTGGTCTTCTTCGGGGATAAAACCCTGGGGAGTGGTATTGTAACTCCAAGCTGTGAGAAAGAGGGCGGCGATAAAGAAGGGTAACACTAAAAAACGGATGCGGATCAGAAATTCGATCGAGCGTCGATAACCTTCTTTAACTGCGTTGAAACCCCGATTAAAGCCCTCGAAAAACAGTCCCAAGGGTCCGCGGGTGCCTTGGGGCGGTTTCATGATAATCGCCGACATGGTGGGGGAAAAACTGAGGGCGTTAAAGGTGGAGATCAGAATTGAAGCGGAGATGATGACGGCAAATTGTCGATAAACGATCCCCACCGTACCGGGGAAGAAGGTGACGGGAATAAAAACCGCGAATAGTACAAGAGAACTAGCAATTACCGCCGAGGTTAACTCACCCATGGCATCGAGGGCAGCTTGAAATGGCCGCATTCCCTGTCGTAATTTTTCCGATACCGCTTCTACAACCACGATCCCGTCGTCCACCACTAACCCGGTGGCTAGAATGACGGCAAACAAGGAGAGGTTATTGAGAGAATAGCCTAAAGCTAGGGCGACGGCCATGGTTCCGATCAAAGATACGGGAATAGCGATCGCTGGAATGATCGTGGTGCGCCAATCCTGAAGAAAGATAAAAATGACGAGAATAACCAGTAAAATCGCCTCCACCAGAGTGCCAAGGGCTTCTTCGAGGGAGGCGGCGACAAAGGCGGTATTATCGAGGGTAATGGCGATATTTAACCCCGGGGGGAAACTCGGTTCTAGTTCTGCCATTTTTTCTTTCACCAGTTTGGCGGTATTCCAAGCGTTGGAACCGGGCAACTGATAGACGATATAGACGACGGCGGGGGATTTGTCGAAATAGGCGGCGGTACTGTAGTTTTCGGCTCCGATTTCTGCCCGTCCTACGTCTTTAATTCGGATTAAATCGCCATTTTCCCCGACTTTGACGACAATATTTTCCGCTTCCTCCCCGGTGGCCACCCTACCAACGGCGCGAATGGCGATCTGGAATTGCTGATCTTCGGGACTGGGATCACCGCCAATTGTCCCCGCACCCACCTGAATATTCTGTTCTCGGATTGCCTGTACTACTTGTTCCGCCGATACGCCCCTAGCGGCTAAAGCATCGGGATTAAGCCAAAAACGCAGGGCATATTCCCTTTCCCCGATGATTGTTGTACTACCAACCCCCTCGATCCGGCGAATCTCGGCATCGATGACTCGATCGACAAAGTTACTTAAAAAGACCGTATCGTAGGGATAATTGCCCTTTTCGTCCGGTTTGGCGGAAATCCCGTAGGCAAGGGTAACGCTGGGGGATTGGGTATTGGTTGTCACCCCCTGCCGGTTCACTTCTTCCGGTAAACTGGCGGCGGCGGTACTGACGCGGTTTTGTACCAAGACTTGGGCAATGTTACGATCCATTTCTACCGGGAAAAAGACATTCACCGTACTTTGTCCGGTGTTGGTACTCTGGGACTGCATATAAACAATCTGTTCTGTCCCGTTAATCTGGCGATCGAGTACCGTGGTAACGTTATCCTGTACGGTTTTGGCATCGGTTCCCAAATAGTTGGCATTTACCGCTACCTGAATAAATGCCAACTGGGGCAGTTTTTCTAGGGGTAAAAAGGGAACAGCGATCGCTCCGATCAAAACGATTAAAATCGAGCAAACCGTGGTCAGAACGGGTCTTTTAATGAAAGTATCGGCAATGCTAAGGATCATAGGGCGTTACTGGTTCATCTTTTCTAGGATAGTTGCGGCGGTGGGAGATTTACGAGTCAGATAATTAAATATTAATAGTTTAAAGATGGTATCTAGGATAACGGGAACCGTGGCCACAAACAAGCTAATGAATGTAATATTCTCGCGCCAACCAAAGTGCCGGAACAAAGTTTCTAAGATTACCGTCCAACCCTCCGCCGAGTGAAACCCGACAAATATATCGGTAAAGAGAATAAAGATAAAGGCTTTGGTGATATCATTTAAGCTGAGAAAATAACGACTAACATAAGCTCGCGTAATTGCCAATTGTTGACGACCAAAAATTAAGATGGCAATAAAGGCTATTAATCCAGTGATATCGGATAGTAAGTTTTTCCAACCATCTTGACTTTCATAACCCGCTTCTTTAAATAATTCCTCGACCTGTTCCCGAAAGGTTTCTTCTGATTCATGCCCTGCTTTTGCTACTCCTAAAACCTGCTTGATTTCTTCAATTTCTTGAAGTCTAGCGAATTCCCTGAGATATTTTTCGCCAATTTCCTGAGAAATATAAACTTCTGATATTTTCGCTCTATCCACACCAAAATAGTTTAACATAGGGCTAAAAACGAAGTTTTTACTAATAAACTGCACCAGGAGAGGAACTAAAATAATAATCAGGATAAAACGAATAGCAATCCGTTGTTGTTGTCGCAGAGTACGGAGTTGTTTGATGACAGTTTGTTCGTACTCTGGGGTTAATTCTTGCTGGAAGTTAAAAAATTTATTACTGGTTGCAGGAGAAATTATCTGGTTATCTTTATCCCTGGGTTTATCACTGGTGAGATTGGTATTAGGCAGATTTGGGGTTTGATTATTCGGTAATGGGGGCAGCAATTCCCCTAAATCTAGGCGATATTTACCGATAATATCCTCGATCGCTTTTAAAGTCTCTAAGATGTTATTATTTTCTGGGTTAGTTTGCGGATTAAAAAAATTACCCAGACGCACTTGAGTTAAATCAAAACGTATCTGTAATAATTCTCGCTCTAGGGTACTTTGAAAGTAATCATAAACACTTTTTCCTCCCACGGCAGCCGGGGAAATTTTTTGTCCCCCAAAATGTTGATCTTCGATCGCTTTAATTTTCAGCGCTCTCTGATAAGCTGATTCTAAGGCCACTAAAGAGCGTCTTTCTACCCATTGATTAACTCGATTCCAAGGCACGGCTATAATCCTCGCTTTTCTGTTATCACAATCACCATGGTAAGATATCAGCGTTGGCTAGATATCCACTTTCGAGAAATATCCATAGTGTTACATTTTAGGGTGCATTGGCTGCATCTTCAGCATTGGGCAAATACAGCATTTCTCCTTAAGATGAAGTGTAAGCTAATTGGTTATCAACAACCGATGACTGACTTCCTAAAACAAAAACCTCGTAGCTCTCCATTAAGATAACTGATTTAATTAAACTTAGCAATAATTTTTGGATATTGAATGCTCCTCAACAAATAAACTATAGTTACTTTGAAAGATTTCAGGAGTAAATCTATTAGCCTGTTGCCGACAATTTTCTGGGTCAATTTTATCCGCATGATCGACAAAATATTTAACCGCTTCCTGCAAGGATTGGGGATTTTGTTCCCCAAAAAGTAATCCTGTTCCCCGGGGAGAATTTTCCCGCAGCTCCCGCACGGTTTCTAAAGCACCTCCGGCGGCAAATGCAATCACGGGAGTGCCACAAGCTTGCGCTTCCACTAAAGCAATACCAAAATCCTCACAAGCAGCATAAATAAACGCTTTTGCTTTCGACATATATTCTGCTACCATTCGATCGGACACTGCCCCTAAAATCTGAATGTTATCCCTTGCTAAATGTCGGATTAAAGCCATCTGGGGACCATCTCCAATAACCACTAGGGGTAATCCCAATTGATTAAATGCCTCCACAATTAAAGGGACTTTTTTATAACTAACCAAACGAGAAACTACTAAATAAAAATCTTCTTTTTTCTCTTGGTAGGGAAAACGCTCGATTTGTACGGGAGGATAAATAACTTTTGCCTCCCGTCGATAACAGCGCCAAATTCGTCTAGCGGTGTGGTGGGAATTAGCCAGAAAATAGTCCACACGATTAGCAGAAATCACATCCCACTGACGCAAACCATGCAAAAGATAACGAGTGAAAATACCGGGTAATCCCCGTCCTAACTTACTATTAGCCAGATAGTCAAAAGTTAAATCCCAAGCATAACGCATCGGAGTGTGACAGTAACAAATGTGAACCTGATCCGGTCGAATTAAAACCCCTTTAGCCACACAATGGGAGGAGGATAAAATTACATCATAATCCTTTAAATCTAACTGCTCGATCGCTAGGGGAAGAAAAGGTAAGTATTTTTGTACGCCATTTCTCGCTTTCGGGAAATTTTGCAGAAAAGTTGTCCCGATCGAGCGACCATAGAGATAACTATCGGGATTAGTGGACTCAAAATCGATCAAAGCGTATAAATCCGCCTCTAGACATTGTAAAATCTCCTTAACCACTAATTCCGATCCCCCCGTCGCCTTTGGGGTTAACCACTCGTGAACCAGAGCATACTTCATAGGATAATCAATAATCTCAGCCGTAATTATAGCAGTAAGGGATTGGCAGTTTAATAGTTCGCTTTCCGGCTTTCTCTTCCCCAAAATTACCGACACATATCCGATCACGGTAAAAAATCCTAGGAAGAAATTATTAAATTTTTCAAGAAAAATTGCAAAGTTTAGTAAAAATTACTAGCAAGATCAGATGATCGAGTTCATAATGGGGATCAAGGAAAAAATAGGCTTAAACCGATTGGGATCAAGAAAAACTAGCTTTATATACAAAAGATAACTAATTAATGAGGTTTGCTATGATCACCCTGCAACAAGTACGCTGTCCTAATTGTGGAAATTTTGCCGAAAGACAGCATATTTTAGAACACCATCTCGTTAGCACCGCCTGTTCTCACTGTGATTATCTGTTAGTTAGTTGCAGTCTCACAGGAAATGTACTAGAGTGCTATGCACCCGGTATTGGTTTAAGAAGTTAACGCCGCTCCCTAGCCAGATCGAAAATGTCTTGTCAAAATAGAGTGGAGAAGACAAAATCAAGGAGCTAAGTAGCTATGGGGGGTAATTTCTTCAAAGCAGCAATCGCACTAGGGGGAGTAGCGGGGATTATGGGATTTACCAATCCCCCCCAAGAACTTTACAGCGAATACGCCGCCGAAAAACTCCTCGCTCATGCCGACAAAATCGCTTGCGAGAAAATCAGTCTCTGTGACTCGATCGATTCTTTGCCGGTGGCAGCCAGAAATGTGATCAAAAATCAAATCTTAAAACCAGCGATCGAAACCTCTAGTCAACGGCAAAATTTAGGTGTGTTCAGTCTCTACACCACAGAAGTACCGGGGGTGGCTAAAATTAGAACTGTCGGTGCTTTTGGGCATTTCTTGACTTTCTCGGAGACTTAGACTTTGATTAGTGCCGGTTTAACCGCTACCAGCTTAATAATGAGTTAAGATAGTCATGTTAACCCGCGATTTGAGCGATAGAGTCGTCGAGAACACCGATTAATCCTGCCTAACCGTGTTTAATTTCCTGCCCATTCTCCGAGAAGCGATCGCCCGTTGGTGGTCCGAATTCACTCTCCAAACTAAATTAATGGCTGCGGCTACTTTAGCCGTCTCTTTGTTGATGAGTGGTTTAACCTTTTGGGCGGTTAACACAATCCAGCAGGATGTCCGTCTCAATGATACCCGTTTTGGCAGGGATCTAGGGCTGTTATTAGCCGCGAATGTCTCCCCCCTCATTGCTGAGGACAATTTAACCGATTTAGCCCGTTTTTCAGCCCGTTTTTATAGTAGTACCTCCAGTGTTCGTTATTTGATCTACGCTAACGAGGAGGGTGAAATATTTTTCGGCATTCCCTATTCTACCGCCGAAGTTAAGAACTCCCTGACGATCGAGCGTCGCATTCAATTACCGGAAAATTATGGCGAAAATGGGGAAACTCCCCTCATCCGTCAGCATAAAACCCCCGACGGTGAAGTAACCGATGTCTTTGTTCCCTTAAATCATGAAGGCAAATATTTAGGGGTATTAGCGATCGGGATCAATCCTAACGCTATTGTGGTGGCTTCTTCTAATCTAACCCGTGATGTTACTATTGCCGTTTTTGTCTCGATTTGGGCTATGGTGATTCTCGGGGCAGTTTTTAATGCTCTAACTATCACCAAACCGATCAAGGAGTTATTAGTCGGGGTCAAAAATATTGCAGCGGGAAATTTTAAGCAGCGCATTGATTTACCCCTGGGAGGAGAGTTAGGGGAATTAATTCTCAGTTTTAATGAAATGGCGGAAAAGTTAGAACGATACGAGGAACAAAATATCGAAGAAATGACCGCAGAAAAAGCCAAACTAGATACGTTAATGTCCACTATTGCTGATGGAGCGATTCTTCTAGATACTAACTTTCAATTATTATTAATAAATCCCGCAGCTCGGGAAATATTTGGCTGGGAAGATCAGGAAATTATCGGTAAAAATGTTCTACATCTTTTTCCTTCGGAGTTAACGGTTAAACTAACTAAACCTCTCTATCAAATTGCGGCGGGAGAACCACTCCAGAATGAAGAAACCGCTAATCAAAATCAGAAAAATGCTGTTATTGATCAGGAAAATAATAACTATTCCCCGGCGGAATTTAGATTATCTTTAACTAAGCCGAAACCCTACACAATTCGCATTTTGTTAACTCAGGTATTCGATCAGTATCGGGAGAATGTCCGGGGAATTGCCATGACGCTACAGGATATCACCAGAGAAACAGAATTAAATGAGGCAAAAAGTCAATTTATCAGCAATGTTTCCCATGAGTTAAGAACCCCTTTATTTAACATCAAATCTTTTATTGAAACCCTAACAGAATTTGGTGAGGATCTCAGCGATACAGAAAAAAGAGAGTTTTTAGAAACCGCTAATCATGAAACCGATCGCTTAACTCGTTTAGTTAATGATGTTCTCGATCTTTCTCGGTTAGAATCCTCGCGTAACTATAACTTAGACGCGCTCGATATCGGACAATTAATCGAACAAACCCTAAGAACCTATCAACTCAATGCTAGGGATAAAGGACTAGAATTAAGCTCGGAAATTGAAGCCAATTTACTACCAATTTTAGGTCATTATGATCTACTTTTACAGGTATTAACTAATCTAGTCGGTAACTCCCTAAAATTTACTCCTGCTGGCGGTAAAGTTGTGATTCGTGCCTATAAAATAAGCAGAGATAATCCTCAAGAAACTCTCAAAATTCGCGTGGAAGTATCCGATACTGGTATTGGCATTGATGCCGAGGATCAAAGTGCCATATTTGATCGCTTCTATCGGGTAGAAAATCGCGTTCATACCCTAGAAGGGACGGGATTAGGATTATCGATCGTCAAGAATATTATCGAAAAACACTATAGTCAAATTCATTTGATTAGTGAAGTGGGAATTGGCACAACTTTCTGGTTCGATCTAGATTTATATCAAGGCTTGATCGCCAGCAAGAAAATTAACGACGTGAGTTTATAAAAGCTAGGGCAATACTGCCCAAAATCAGGGTTAATAATAGCAATAATCCCTTATTTCTGAGACACCAATTTTTAAAAACCCTAGGCAGAGGGAGAGGAGGAATTTTTTCGGCTATTATTTGGCTATTTTTGTATAAAGTGCAACTGGTAGCGTAGGGACGTTGGGGAAAATTACAGCTATCATCGCCATGGTAGAGACAAGTTTCACATAAAAACTCGCCCGTGACGGCTTGATGCAGGGTCATGCCGGGATGACCATAGGCCTTTAAAATATTAGAACAGTAGGGACATTGTAATGCTTGACTATCGACCTTGTGCTGACAACGAGGACAGGTAATCATAATCGCTAAATTTTCCCTTTGAGGATTGTCATTGCTGATGATCATAGACTATAGCAAAATCCCCTGGCTTTTTCTGGTTATTTTACTAAATAGCTGCGCCATTGGGAGGCAACTTCTTCCAGTAAACGCCAAGTTTTACCCTCGATCTGTCTTTGTAAATAAAGATCAAAATTGTTGTGTTGTTTGGTATCTTTTTGATGGGGCAATTGTAGAGTTAGATCGTAATCCCCCTGCAAGTGATAAGCGGGCAAATTGCCCACATAAATCGGTTCCAGACTGGTGACATTAATTTTACCAATTTTTACCGACGGCTCATCGATCTGTAAAGATTGACTAAGGCGATCGGATGTGTGACGAAATTGTAATAAAAGGGCTTTGGCGACGATTTCTCCGTCAGGAGCAAATTCTTGCGGGGGAGTGACACTACCACAAGCAGTCAGGAGGATAAGGAAAATAATGGTTAAAAAACCGAGAAAACGGCGCATAAAATGATATTTTGAAAAAGAATGGCAGCGAGTTAAGAAAGATTATGACTCAACCAAATGAGCGAGAGAATTTCAGTCAAGCAGAAACGGTGATCCGACTACAAGAGGCGATCGAGCAGTTAAATTCGATCGTTTCCCAACTTAACACAGGAACGGGGACAGTGTTACCCCCAAAAGTTGCCGTTGATAATCTTCTTAACTCAACGCAACAGTTAGCCGCTGCTTTAAAACCAGACGAATTCGCAGAAGTTGAGCAAAGTTTAACCCCAGATTCTCCCATCGAAGCAGCGGAGGGAATTGACGACATTTTACCGGATTTCGAGCAGGTGGAAGGGTGGTGGACGGCGATTTTAAACAAAATTCGCCGACTTTTACCTGGGGGAATTAGCGAAAAAATTCCCGATTGGTTAATCACCGGCTTGTTAACAGGAAGTTTAGTCACTATCCTCTTAGTAGCCGTGATCAGTTTACCGAAAAATCCGGCGGAAATTGCCGAAAATATCCCCGAAGTTATCCCTAGTCCCCCACCGGCTGCCGGGGAAATTATCGAAACTCCCCCAGAATTAACCGCACCAGAGGCACCGATTCCCGTCCCGATTACTAAAGCAAAACCGCGATTAACTCCCGAACAAAGTTTAGTCGCAGCTATTCAAGAGGAAATTACCGATTTAACTGCTCGTTATCCCGCCGGGATTATTGCTACTATAGAAGCGGACTTTTTGGCTAGTCGTCTAGTAGTTATTTTGGGCGATAATTGGTATAGTCTGGAGGCATCACAACAGGATAAATTGGCTAATTCGGTTTTTCAACGTTGCCAAAGTCTCGATTTTCGCCGCTTGGAAATGAAGGATAACGAGGGAATTCTCCTCGCTAGAAGTCCCGTTATCGGCGATCGAGTGGTGATTGTCAATCGCACTCAACCCACCGCTGCCATCTCCTCCGGTGAGTAGTTGTGAGCGCAGGGGGAGGTATTTTTCGACAAAGACAGCCTCAAGAATTCTCGCCAACCAGTCCGCTTTTTCCCCTCGCTGGTTAGATATCTGAATATACACAAAAATTAGTGATCCCTGACTTAACAGTGCTATAATTAGCTAGGTAAAATTTTGTAACGATTTTTAATCTTGAACCTACCCGATAGTCAATGCTTCCCCCCGTCCCAAGTGGACGCGGCACTTTTGGTGCGAGAAAAATTGCTCCGATCCAACCCAACTCCCTTAAACCTTTCTAGGGTTCCCCTGAGTGCCAAAATTTTGCCCTAACTACCCGGAATTAAGAGATTTCAGATCATACCATGAACTCTGTTATTCGTCAACAGCGAGCGCTGATCACCGGAGCCAGTAGCGGCATCGGCAAAGAAACCGCCCTCGCTTTCGCCAAGGCGGGAATTAATCTGGTTTTAATCGGTCGCAATCAGCAGAAATTGGCAACCGTGGCGGCAATGGCGGCAGATTTAGGCGTATCAGCCCAAGCTTACCCCTTAGATTTGGCAGATATCCCAGAAGTATCCCCTAGTATCGCTAAAATCGCCCAAGAATCAGGACCGATCAACATCCTGATCAATAATGCCGGCATGGGTTACACAAACCCCTTGGCCGACACACCTTTGTCAGACTGGCAGCGGGTGATCGACCTGAATTTAACCAGTGTTTACCAGTGCGTGCAAGGGATTTTACCTGCTATGCGTCAACAGGGGGGAGGCACGATTATTAACGTTTCCTCGATCGCCGCCGATAATTTTTTCCCCGATTGGGGGGCCTATAGTGTCAGCAAAGCGGCATTAGTGGCATTTTCTCGCATTTTAGCGATCGAGGAGCGGGCTAACGCCATTCGCGTCACGATTATCACCCCCGGGGCTGTCAATACTCCCATCTGGGACAGCGATAGCGTCAAAGCAGATTTCGATCGCTCGGCCATGTTAACCCCGGATATCATCGCTCAGGCCATTCTGCAAGCGGTGTTACTGCCCAAACAGGCCGTAGTGGAAACGATGACCATTATGCCCAGTGCGGGGGCATTATAACCCAAAATACTTCTATTTATTGATCAATTCGCCTACAGGCATCCTCATTATGACCATAGCTTCTTCTAACGGTTTAAACGGTAATCTAACCGACGCTATCCAAGCACGCGTGACCACTCGCCCTGATCGCAACACCCACAATGGCAAAACCGCCCAAATTCATCCAACTTCCGACGAAAACAAAGAACAGATGATGGATGCGGTCAGAAATATCCTGATCTCGGTGGGGGAAGATCCCGAAAGAGAAGGTTTATTAAAAACCCCCAAACGGGTGGCCGAAGCGATGCAGTTTCTCACCCAAGGCTATCAACAATCCCTGGAAACCCTCGTTAATGGTGCGATCTTCGATGAAGGTCATAATGAGATGGTATTAGTGCGCGATATTGACTTCTTTAGTCTCTGTGAACATCATATGTTACCCTTCATGGGTCGGGCCCACGTTGCCTATATTCCTAACCAAAAGGTGGTCGGATTAAGTAAATTGGCCCGCATTGTGGAAATGTATTCCCGTCGTTTACAGGTGCAAGAGCGCCTCACCCGTCAGATTGCCGAAGCGATTCAAGAAATTCTCGACCCCCAAGGGGTTGCGGTAGTCATGGAAGCAACCCATATGTGTATGGTGATGCGCGGGGTGCAGAAACCGGGATCCTGGACTGTCACCAGCGCCATGTTAGGAGTCTTCCAAGACGAGCAGAAAACCCGCGAGGAGTATCTTAACCTGATCCGTCATAAACCCAATTTCTTCTAGTCAGGGAAATGGGAGAATTCAACTAAAACCCCAACACCCAAAACTTTCTGACTGATCACTGATCACTGAATTTTTGCAGTCGCTCTAACAAGAGGGCGACTTTTTTCACGTCTTTATCACCAGGCGATCGCTCAACGCCGCTAGAGACATCAATGCCATCGGGGTGCAGCCTGGTTAAAGCTTCACCAATATTATCGGGGTTGAGTCCTCCAGCCAGAAACCAGGGCAAGGGGGGCGAAAAACTGGCTAAGGCTTGCCAGTCTAAGGTATGTCCCGTACCGCCGAGCAATTGGGGATGGTAGGCATCTAAAAGTAAAGTATCGACGCTATTGAAGTAAATTGCCGACTTTTCCCAACTTTCTCTGTCTTTGATCCGCAAAGCTTTGATAATTTCCCGGTCGGGTAATAATTGCCGCAACCTTTGGCAATATTCGGGAGATTCTATACCATGTAACTGCACACTTGTCAAGGGGGTTTTAATAATTATTTGCTGAATAATTTCCGGTTGCTCGTCGGCAAAAACCCCGATAAAATCAATTTTGTCGGGTATTGCGGCGGTAATAGCATTAATTTGCTCGATGTTGACGTAACGAGGCGAACTCGGTACGAGGATAAAACCTAAGGCCGTAGCTCCTAAATTGGCGATCGCTCGTCCCTGGTCCGGTTGGGTAATGCCGCAAATTTTAATTCGCATTTAATCTTATTCGCAAAACGTTACAAAAACTGTTAAGTATTCAAACAAAAAGCAGTTTCGGGTCAAGAGCTTTTTATAATGCCCTGTGATTAACAAAATCTTATCAAGACTGGAGCGCAAATGATCCCTTCCGCCTTACTTTTAGCCACTGCTCAAACCATTCCCTGGAATTTATCCGTCGGCATTACCATGACGTTAGCTAACCTAGTAGCCTTCGTTATCGGTTATTTTGCTATCCAAAATACTGGGGCCGGCCCTGCTTTACCCTTGCCGCAGTTAGCCTCGAAAAAAAGCTTCGGTCTGCCGGAATTATTGGCTACCATGAGTTTTGGCCATATTCTCGGTGCGGGACTGGTTCTCGGTCTTTCTAATGCGGGTATTCTCTAATCAGTGATCAGTGATCAGTAATCAGTGACCAGTAAACCTCAGAGAGAGGAGTAAGGAGCCAGTAGTCAGTAGTCAGGAGAACTAAGTATAAAGATATTTTAGGCAACTTCATCCCTATTTTCCCATTTTTGAACTCTCAAAAGTTAATTATGTCAGAAGTCTAGTAATCGTCAAGATCGGGTGATTATTCTGGCTGCTGGCGAGAAAATTAAGAAAGCAGTGGCCCCAGTCGAAGCTGGAGACTTTGCTAACAAAGAAGAAGCAGTATTTGCTAAATTAACTCATGAAAGTTAGATGGCTGCGGAAAGAAGTATCGAAAATAATTGGTAAATGCGAACGTTGCTAATCGCTTAATTAATCGTAAATATTGCCTCTAAAGTTAATCTCATAAATAAAGATTTCGTCTGTCTCCTTGCCGATTTCAAAAATAACTCGCATTTTGCCAACACGAATTCTGGAGAATCCTTTTAACTCACCTTTAAGTTTTTTGATATCAAGTTCTTCAGGGGGATAAACGTTTTGAGTTTCAAGGCAGGTTTTGAGAATACCAATTTTAGTCAAAACAGATTTTCGGCTATTGGCATCTAGTTTCTCCAAAAATTTATTGGCTGATCTACTGATCCTGATCTTCACGATTAAACCAGCCTGTAATATCAACGAAGCCGTCGTCTTTGTAATCAACAGGATTAAAGGTTGCTTCTATGTCAGCTTGTTCTATATCATCAACATAGGGAATCAGCATCTCGAAGAATTTAAACCATTCTTCCCGCATAACTTCGCGGACGCTTTCCTTGATGATGGTTTTGAGCATTAGAGCATCTAAGGTGTTTGCCGGCTCCATATATTTTCCTCCAATCTACTTGAATTCTAGCAGCAGATCAAGAAAACGGGTTTCTTACAGCAGCTATCTTCAGGATTTTAGTTTTCTCAAGCCACTGTTCGAGGCAAGTCAAGAGATTGGGAGAGATTCAGGTAATCTAAGGATAGGCGGTTAAAGTGCATCTTAGCTTACCTGATAACGTTCTTAAAATCTATCTTCAGTAAAAGTTACTTATTTTAGTTGTATAGCTACAGAAATGAGTAACTTTAAAAAGCTTTAGGTAGGTTTTTGGTTTCTGTAGTTAACCCCGATCCTCACAAACAAAGTCCACTACTCGATCGATTTCTCGGGATGAGCGGATGCGACGACTACCGCTGCCGAGTTCGCCACCACGACAATTGGCCCACCAACGCTCGCGACTGCCATTAACGATCGCATCAAATTCTCTAATTCTGCCACTATCATAATAACTGCGGCGATCAACGACAAAACGACCGATATTGGGGAGGCGAAATTCTTCATAAACATTACCTTCCCAACCGCCACCAACATTACCGTGATGGTCGTCCATGCGTACCTCAAACTCGCCCCGACAACCATTTCTGACCACAATATTGCCGTTTTGGAAATCCCAATTACCCTCACAGGGAGCAGCGGAGCGAGTGCGGGTTAATCTCACCTGGGCCCATCGAGCATTGACGGGACAGCGAGTAGTGCGACCGCTTTGACTTTCACAATTAATTCTCATGGTTCTGGCCGCTGCTGGCTCGCTCCCTAGGGGATAAATTAGCAACAAACCGAGACTAGATAATAAAATTTGGCGAAACATTGTCTTAATCTCCAAGAAATTCTCTAGTTTATCCTACATGGGTATCCAGAAAATGAGTAGTAGTTGCTTGAGATGCGTTAATCAACAAAAAAGAAGGGTGATTTAACTTCACCCTTCCCCCTATTCGGTAAATTTTCTTGCCATCCTTAGAGAGCGTTACCGCGAGGTAATACTTCTTCAGGGAAGATAAAGTTTTCGTGGGGTTGGTCTTGGGGAGCCATCCAAGCTCTCAGACCTTCGTTAAGCAGAATATTTTTAGTGTAGAAGGTTTCAAATTCCGGGTCTTCCGCCGCTCTCAATTCCTGAGAAACGAAGTCATAGGCCCGTAGATTAAGGGCTAATCCCACTACACCCACAGCACTCATCCATAAACCAGTCACGGGGACAAAGAGCATGAAGAAGTGTAACCAACGTTTGTTGGAGAAAGCGATGCCGAAGATTTGCGACCAGAAACGGTTCGCAGTGACCATGGAGTAGGTTTCTTCCGCTTGGGTGGGTTCAAAAGCCCGGAAAGTGTTGGAACCTTCACCGTCTTCAAACAGGGTATTTTCTACGGTCGCTCCGTGAATAGCACAGAGAAGCGCACCACCGAGGATCCCGGCTACACCCATCATGTGGAAGGGGTTCAGGGTCCAGTTGTGGAAGCCTTGGAAGAAAAGAATGAAACGGAAGATACCAGCCACGCCGAAGCTAGGGGCAAAGAACCAGCTAGACTGACCGAGGGGGTACATCAGGAAGACACTGACGAACACCGCAATCGGGCCAGAGAAGGCGAGGGCGTTGTAGGGACGAATGCCGACTAAACGGGCGATTTCAAACTGACGTAGCATGAAGCCAATCAGGCCGAAAGCACCGTGCAGGGCGACAAAGGGCCATAAACCGCCGATTTGACACCAACGGGTGAAGTTACCTTGGGCTTCCGGGCCCCAGAGAAAGAGGATGGAGTGGCCGAAGGCATCGGCGGGGGTGGAGACGGCTACAGTCAGGAAGTTGCCGCCTTCCAGGTAGGAACTGGCTAACCCGTGGGTGTACCAGGAGGTGACGAAGGTGGTGCCGGTTAACCATCCACCTAGGGCCATGAAGGCGCAGGGGAAGAGTAGTAAACCAGACCAACCGATGAAGACGAAACGGTCTCTTTTGAGCCAGTCATCGAGAGCATCAAACAGCCCTCTTTCTGGGGCGCGTCCGACAGCAATGGTCATGGGGGTTTTCTCCGAAAAATGTATATTATTGCTAAGATTCCGCGCTCTCTTCTCCATCTATCCGAGCAGGCGAGCAGATGTGTGGAAGAATTGTGAGAAATCTTTACTTTTCTTAACTTACACTATATTGGAAAAAATGGCCAAGGTTTTTTAGGTCGATCTTAAAAAAATCTAAAATTTTTTCGGGAGACCACTTGCTGGGCGACATTCGGCGAAGCTCAGTCGAGCGGACGGTGAGCTTGTCGAACCGCCGTTGCGGGGGGAGACCACTTCGTGCGCGTTGCGGGGGGGTTTGGGGAGATGGGGAGATATGCCGCCTCAATTGCTTGGTATTGTCGTCTTCACGTCTTGAGCGGAATGCTAGACCTCTCTGTGCGGTAATTATGCCCAAATTGAGGTGATTAAACCACACAGTGCGGTATTAGGTTTTATTTAGGGGGTGTTAGACCGATGGAAGTGGGATAGTAAGACAGAAGAGGTTGCTTGACCGCAGAGAGGGGTATAATTAATATTTAGATGCCTCCATGGCTAACTTGAAGTGAGAGTATATGTTGAAAGAAACTATTTATTTGCATAAGTTCAGTTATTTTCTTGGGTTGGTTCGGGAGATTGGCGGCTGGAATTTCCTATACCGCTATGTAATACGAGGGTTTTATAAAATAACCAAGCTCAACCAGAAAATGGTTCTATTTAATAATGTACAAATGACTCTGCCGTACGATAGTCGATTCGGAACAGAAATTTTCCTCAAGGGAAGCAAGTTAGATTGGGGATCTGAAATTATCCTTCATCGGTTCTTAGATATTAATAAAGACTTTATCGATGTTGGAGCTAATATTGGTTATTACAGTTTACTTGCTGCTCCTTTATCTAATCAGGTTTACGCCTTTGAACCCGATCCGAGAATGGTTGAACACTTAAAGAGAAATCTTTCCCAGTTTCAAAATTGTCATGTTTTAGAAGAAGCACTTTTTTCAGAACCAGGCACTATGGAGCTTAGTTTAAACTCATTGCCTGAACTAAATTCGCTGGTCAGGCATAGTACCCAAGAGAACAAGATGACAGTCAAGGTAAATACTTTAGACAAATTGATGTCTGATTATCCGTTACTAAGTGTTTCATGTATCAAAACAGATGCTGAAGGAGCAGACTTCGATATACTAATCGGTGGCAAAAATCTTCTCATTCGAGATCAACCCTTAGTCTTGTCCGAACTTTATCCAACAACCAAGGTCCTTGAATTTATTAAATCCATTGAATTTACCTGTTTTGCTTTCGTCAAACCTAAGGATGAGGAGGGAGCTAATTCCCAGCCAAAATTCATGAAGATTGAAACAAAACCGACAAACTCTCGTATTAAAATGATTTTCTTAGTTCCTAATAGACTCTTGTCAAGGTTTGAAGAGCTAAAAGATGTCTAACACCTCGTCGCCGCAGACGGAACAGATCTGATCCGTAGGAGTTGAAAGTTATCTGCCGCCGCCGCGTTTTGTCGTTAGACAGAACTAAATTCAAAGGGTACAAGGACACTTACTTCAGTGGGATGATAAGATGCTTCCATGCCTAGAAGGAGCCGAGATTAGTTTACTTACCCAAACGCGGCAAGGGTAGCCATGAAGGTTGGAGACATCCTTTGATCGGAAAAACACTGACAATCCCGGGCAAAGATGCAGATGATGTCCCACTTTACCTGGAAAAACAACTGGCAAAACTACTGACTGAACTGAAAGAGTTGCGAGAGTTAATCGGTGATGACGCTAGGGTTATCCCCACAGTGAACAGCAATCAGTGAACTGAAAACTCACATCTGATCACTGATCACTGATCACTGACTTCCCAACCCCTGCTATACAATGGTTTTTGACTTGTTTTTTCGAAGGGAACGCTAAACTATGTATTCGATCGATATTACCCTGAAACTCTCCCCCATCCCCATTTCCGTGCAGCGCAAGGAAGAAGCAGCAGCAGACGCTTTGTATCAAACAATTATTAACGCTATGCGATCGCCGAATCCCGAATTATTAGAATTAACCTGCGAAAAACAAACCGATAAAAAGGTGGCGGTTTTTAGCGATCAGATCAGTGCGGTGATTGTGTCACAAAAATCCGGGGCTGCCTTCACCGGTAAAGCGCCGGGGTTTGTCGCTTGAGCCACAGAATAGTTCTTTAATCAGTTATCAGTGAGCAGTAATCAGTAATCAGTGAGCAGTAAAAAGACAGTAGGAAACTTCTATTTAATACTGCACACTTAAAAACTCAAATCTGATAAATGATAACTGATAACTGATAAATGATAACTGATAAATGATAACTGATAACTGATAATTCATGACTATAAAAGTAAAAGACCTCTGGTTTAGCTGGCCGAATGGGAAATCAGTATTAAATGGCTGCTCTTTGCAAGTTCCCAAAGGAGAATTTTGGATGTTGTTGGGGACAAATGGCAGCGGTAAATCAACCCTGCTGCGGCTCTTAGCGGGATTATTAAAACCTAGTCGCGGGAAAATAGAGATACCCAACCCCCTCGGTTTTGTTTTTCAAAATCCCGACCATCAGTTAGTTATGCCAACAGTGGGAGCAGATGTGGCCTTTGGGTTGGTATCCGAGGGTTTATCCACGCCAGCAATTCGGGCCCGGGTGCGGGAATCCCTAGGGGCGGTGAATTTATTAGAAATGGAAAAACGACCGATCTATGCTCTCAGTGGCGGACAAAAGCAAAGAATCGCCATTGCGGGGGCTTTAGCTCGTCATTGCGAGGTTTTGCTCTTTGATGAACCCACCGCCCTTTTGGATGGGGATACCCAGTTAGAATTAGTCTCTCAAGTGCAGAAATTGGTCAAAAACCGAGGGATTACGGCCCTTTGGGTGACCCATCGCCTTGATGAATTGGATTACAGCGATGGAGCATTTTTATTAGAGGGTGGCAAGGTAACGGATCAGGGAAATGCCCTAGAATTAAAAGCGAGATTATTGGCAAGTGCGGCGGGAGAATCCTAAATTTTTTGTTAATATCATTAAGATGCTGTTTTTTAGAACTGCCCTTAATGCCACACAAATTACTCTCAAAGCCATGGTTAATTCTTCTGATCGTTCCCTTCTGCTGGTTGACGGCTACAACGTCATCGGCGCTTGGCCGTCCCTGAAAAAAATCAGCGATCGCCACGGTCTCGAACCGGCGCGAGACAAGTTAATTGAAACCCTAATCGGTTACACCCACCATCAGGGTTATCAAACCCAAATCGTCTTCGATTCCTACCTTCAAGACACCCCCGGCAGCCAAGAACGCTACACTAACCATTTATCGGTTTATTTTACCGCTCACGCTCAAACCGCCGACACCTATATCGAGAAAACCTGTGCCGATTTTTGGCACGATCGCGCCCCAGCTATCGGACGGATTATCGTCGCTACCTCTGATAATGCCCAAAAAATGACCGTTATGGGTTATGGGGCCCAGTGGATTTCCGCTCAACGTCTGGAAATCGAGGTGGATTTAACCGGTCGTCGTCTGAGAAAATCCCAGAGTTCTTCTCAAAGTCCCAAAGGGCGTTTTTTATTCCATTCTCTCGATGCTCAGGTGCAACAGAAATTAGAGAAAATGCGCCACGGAATTTAGTTATCAAAAACCTTGACAAATTACCTCAAATATGTATCGACAAAATCCCGAGTAGAGGCACAGGTAACTGTGTCTCTAAGCTTTTCAAGGTCAGTTGCGGTCTGGGGGATTTTGTCACAAGCTGGCCCCTCTAAACCACTGGTGTCACAGTTGCAATTCTGCTAAACCTAAATAATAAATTCCCGTGGGTGTCACTTGGAAGCGACAGGGTAAAACCTTGACTCCTTTAGCCACTGCTTGACGCAATAACTGCCCGTATTTAGCATCCTTAATATCCCCTGGAGCAAACCGGTCACAATCACCCCGATTAATAAAGTAGAACATAATCGCCTCCGCTGCCGGCAATAAAGCCATTAATTCCTGTAAATGCTTCTGTCCTCGCGTGGTGACAGTATCGGGAAAAAGTGCTGTTTCTCCCTGATTCCAAGTAGTATTTTTAACCTCGATATAGGTGAGGGAATTATCCCCATGAGTCAAAAGAAAATCAATTCTACTGCCATTATTTTGACCGTAGGCCACTTCCGATCGCACCTCGGTGTCATTTTTGACCAAATCGGGAAAAACTCCTTGCAACAGGGCATTTTTCACCACCTGATTAGGAAGATTGGTATTAACTCCCACCCAAGTCTCCCCCAGTTGAATCATCTCCCAGGTGTAAGCTAATTTTCGCTTCGGGTTATCACTGCGAGAAAGATAAACCGGTTGACCCTCTACGCATACATCCGTCATCGGTCCGGTATTAGCGCAATGGGCCGTAATTAATTCTCCGTTGTCCAGTTGTATGTCGGCAAAAAAGCGTTTGTAACGTTTAATTAAAATACCCTTGACAAGAGAAGGATAAGTGTGAACCAACAAGGAAGTCATCAAATTTCTGCCGAGGAATATAAGGTAAAGAATAGCCTTTTTTTGGGATATTAACCTGAAGACAGTAGATAGGGATTTAGGGAGATAGGGAGATGGGGAAATTTCGGCTAAATTCCCCACTACCCCACCACCCCACCACCCAATTCATAATTCATAATTCATAATTCATAATTCCCAACCCCCAACCCCTATTCCCGAAAAACCGAGAACCGCTCAGGTACAATAAAAGCTTGAGGCTTAGTAGACATTGAGATTATGGGTAACACTTTCGGACGACTATTTCGGGTTTCCACTTTTGGAGAATCTCACGGGGGGGGGGTAGGAGTGGTTATCGATGGTTGTCCTCCGCGCTTAGAAATTTCCGAAGAGGAGATTCAAATCGATTTAGACCGTCGCAAACCGGGACAAAGCAGAATCGTGACCCCGCGTCGGGAAAATGACATTTGTGAGATAATTTCGGGCGTTTTTGAAGGCAAAACCCTCGGTACACCGATCGCTATTTTAGTGCGGAATCAGGATGCTCGCTCGCAAGATTACAATGAAATGGCCGAGAAATTCCGACCTTCCCATGCGGATGCCACCTACGAAGCAAAATACGGGATTCGCAACTGGAAAGGAGGAGGCAGATCCTCGGCCCGGGAAACCATCGGCCGGGTGGCCGCAGGAGCGATCGCCAAAAAAATCCTTAAATCTGTCTATAATGTCGAGATTATCGGTTATGTGAAGCGAATTAAAGATATTGAGGCAATCATCGACCCCAACACCGTCACCCTCGACGAGGTGGAAAGTAATATGGTGCGTTGTCCCAACGAGGAAACGGCCGCCCAAATGATCGCCCTGATCGACCAAATTCGCCTGAATAAGGACTCGATCGGCGGTGTGGTGGAATGTGTAGCCAGAAATGTGCCGAAAGGTCTAGGAGAACCCGTTTTTGATAAGCTAGAAGCCGATTTAGCTAAGGGGATGATGTCCTTACCCGCGAGTAAGGGATTTGAAATCGGATCGGGATTTGCGGGAACCTTCTTAACTGGCAGCGAACACAATGACGAGTATTTTATCGATGATAACGGAGAAATTCGCACCACGAGCAATCGTTCGGGGGGTATCCAAGGGGGAATCAGTAACGGTGAAAATATTATTATCCGCACCGCTTTTAAACCCACTGCGACTATCGGTAAAGAACAAAAAACCGTGACACGCACTGGGGAAGAAACCACCCTGGCAGCCAAAGGAAGACACGATCCTTGTGTTTTACCTCGGGCCGTCCCGATGGTGGAAGCGATGATGGCTTTGGTATTATGCGATCATCTGCTCCGTTTTCAGGGACAATGTACGATTAGCGATCGCTTTTTCTAAACCTTTACCTGCGATGAAATTTTTATTCCTTCATTCCAATTTTCCCGCCCAATTTCGCCATTTAATCACGGTTTTGGCTCAAGAACCCCGAAATCAAGTGATTTTCGGCACTACCCGGCAGCAGGGAGAGATAGCGGGGGTAAAAAAATTTATTTACAAGGAAAGTCGCGCTGTTTCTCCCCAAACCCATCATTATGTCCGTCCCCTCGAAAGTGCGGTTTTACAAGGTCAAGCGGTTTATGGTGTTTGTCAACAACTGAAAAATCAAGGATTTTATCCCGATATTGTCTATGCACATTCTGGCTGGGGGCCGGGTCTATTTATCAAGGATATTTTCCCGAAAACTAAGTTTTTAGCCTATTTTGAATGGTTTTATCATGCCCATGGTTCCGATGCTGATTTTGATCCGGCGGATCCCCTTAATGCTGATGCCGAGGCCCGGATTAGAATTAAAAATGCGCCAATCCTCATCGATCTGGTCAGTTGCGATCGAGGTTTATCGCCGACTATCTGGCAAAAACAACAATTTCCGCCGGAATTTCACTCTAAACTGACGGTTTTACACGATGGCATCGATACGGACTATTTTTGTCCCCGTCCCGATGTGCAGTTAGTCATTCCAGAGATAGGTTTAGATTTATCCGGTGTTAAGGAGATTGTCACCTATGCAACCCGGGGAATGGAACCCTATCGCGGTTTTCCCCAATTTATGACGGCTGTTTCCCTAATTTTAGCCCGTCGGCCTAACTGTCATGTGGTGATTGTCGGAGAGGATCGAGTCGCTTATGGAAAAACTCTACCGGACGGCAAAACCTATAAACAATTGATGTTAGAAAGCCTTTCTTTGGATTTATCCCGGGTGCATTTTACCGGTTCTCTGCCCTACGGTCAATATAAACAGGTTTTACAGGCATCGGCCGCCCATATCTATCTTACCCGTCCTTTTGTGCTGTCCTGGTCAATGTTAGAGGCTATGGCCATGGGTTGCGTGGTGATTGGTTCCGATACTCCCCCCGTGCGAGAATTAATTACCGATGGGGAAAATGGTTTATTAGTGGATTTCTTTTCTCCCCAACAAATAGCCGATCGCGTGGATGAAGTGTTAGATTATCCCCAGGGTTGGCAAAATCTGCGTTTAAATGCGAGGGAAACCATCAAGCAACGCTACGACCTCAAGCAATGTTTACAGGATCATCTAGATTGGTTATTGAGTTGATTTTTCAGTGAACAGTAAACAGTGAACAGTAATCAGTGAATAGTAAACAGTAATCAGTGAATAGAAAGCTGCGAACTTGCCAGGTAATTAGTCATTCTCAATAAAGACAGCCTTATTGAGAATGACTAAACATAGAAGTATTGCCGGGTAAAGGTTTCTCAATAGACATATAGCAAAAAATGGGTTATTTAGGACGCTTTCAATTTTCAAACTCTTATCGGTCAAGGGTTTCAGCGATTGATTGTCCTAACCACCCCGATCTTTGCTATATATGAAATACTTATACTAAATCCAGTTATTAAAGACCGATTATCTATTCCTCCTACCCCCCTTGCCCTAGGGTTGATTCAAGGTAGGGTTGATTCATGAATCAACCCTACCCAAAGCGCAACTAGAGCGACTGACTGCTTGAGCGGCTAATCTAAAGGCCGTGGCGGCTCGATTGACAACTTTGCGAGTTTGTGAGCTTTTGACTTTTCCGCCAGTAATGGGACAGCCTGGACATAAACCTAACCAAGAGGCGAACTGCTTCTCCGTTTTAAATTTACTGGGGTCTAAGCCAACTTCGGCAATAATCGTTTGCACCGTAACCACATGCAAGCCATCAATGGTGGTGAAATCTACCCCAGTAAGGCGATAGAGATGACCATGTAAATCAAAAGGGGGATGGGTTTTTCGACGGTGATTCTTCTTGACTGAAGGCGGAGGTGGTTCTTCTGTCACTGAGGGAAATTTGGCCAAACATTGTTCAATTTCAGCATCAATAGCCCCTATTTGTTGTTGATAAAATTCATACACAGACAGTTCTTGGTGCAAAATAAAGACCATTTCCTCCCGATAATTCCCCGTTAAAGCCGCCTCGATTTGTGCCGGAGAACTTTTAATCTTACGGTCGGCAAGCTTGGGCTAATTTCTTGGGATTTCTTTCGCCAGCAATAATCGCTCTGATGATATTTAATCCAGTTACTCCCGTCACATCACTAATCACTTTATGGAGTTGTAAGTTCATCTGGGTTAGGGTTTTTTGCAGTCGCTGAATGTGACTGGCAGCACTTCTAATCAGATTTTGGCGTTGCTGATTTGAGATATGAATCTTCTTTTCTGGTATTTTTAAAACCTAGAGCCAAACTAACTTTTGCATCTGATGCAAAGTTGGCATTCATACCTTGATTCAGCAACGCCCAGATTTTCTCTTTGTCTTAAATAACTCCTCAGAACTACTATTTCTCCTTCGGGAACAAAAGAGGGGGCAAGTAAGCCCTAACTGTGCAATTGTTGTAACCACTGACAGTCCAGCACATCGCTTTTTCTCCCTGGGACATTTTTGACGCTTTTGGCGTTGACGAGAAAGACTTTGAACTGGCGTTCACTTAAGATTTGAAACAGGGGAATCCATTCAACTCCAGTGGATTCCATCGCCACACTGGTGATACCACACTCTTCTAACCAATCGGCTAACAATAACAAATCGGGAGTGGTACAACCAAAACTCCTGATCTTCTCCTGGGACAATTCTTGGGGGACGCAGACCCAATGTTCTCTGGCTACCAGGTCAATTACAGCCGCCTTGGCATTGATGATGTTTAACTTCTGGTCACTACTTTGGGTTTTTGAAGACTTGTTTCGGGATTTGGTCATGGCTTTCTTGGCTCCGAGTTATGATCGGGGAAGTACCCTGGTTCTAGGAAGGGTTTTTTACTTGATTCTCGACCACGGGTTCACGAGTTAATCCTCGTCTCGCCAATTCTTTTTTCCTCTTTCCTAGGGACTTTTGCTGATAATCGGGTCTCATGACACCATTGTTACTCCGGTTTGAGTTCAGGATACTTCCAGATTTAGAATATCAGGGCTTGTCCCTAGTTTCTCTTTTTCTTTTTAGGGCGCGTAGCGTCCTTCAGGAGCTGATAATTGCTGATTGTCGGTATTCGCGTAAATGTGAGATGCACCCTGACCATTAAGATAACTGTTATTAGTAATTATAGCGGTAAGCGCTTGAGTGAGATACAGACCAAGCTTTGCCTAGCATGGTTTATAGCTCGTGACACTGTACCTCATACGACTGCACACCGCTATATGGGAAAATAAATCTCCATACCTTATTTCTTCGTGGCACAATAGAGACAAAGTATAAAAAACTTAACAATAAGGAGGGGTTCGATGGTTGCTACACCAGTCAAAATAAAACGTCTCACCATGCAGGTGTCCGATCTCACCGCAGACACCACCGCTATTCGTTCCCTCGATTGGGATCGCGATCGCTTCGATATTGAATTCGGATTACAAAACGGTACGACTTATAACTCCTATCTGATTCGTGGGGAAAAAATCGCCCTTGTGGATACCTCTCACGAAAAATTCCGTCAACTATATTTTGATAGTCTCAACGGATTAATTAACCCTCAAGAAATCGATTATTTAATTATCAGTCATACCGAACCCGATCACAGTGGGTTAGTCAGGGATATGTTGCAACTCGCTCCCAATATTACCGTCGTTGGGTCGAAAGTGGCAATTCAGTTTTTAGAGAATTTAGTTCATCATCCCTTTCAACGTCAACTGGTCAAAAATGGCGATCAGTTAGACCTAGGCAATGGTCACATTCTCGAATTTGTTAACGCTCCTAATTTACACTGGCCCGATACTATTTTTACCTACGATCACGGTTCGGGAATTTTATTTACCTGTGATGCCTTCGGAATGCACTACTGTTCCGATGATCTTTACGATGAGCAATTAAGTGCTATTGAACCAGATTATCGCTTCTATTATGAATGTTTAATGGCTCCTAATGCTCGTTCCGTACTAGCGGCGATGAAAAGGATGGAACCCCTGGGTAATATTAATCTTGTGGCTAATGGTCATGGTCCGTTATTAAAACATAATGTTACTGAATTATTGACCCATTATCGTGATTGGAGTCAGGCACAAACTAAGGCAGAAAAAACCGTCGCAGTTTTCTATATTTCCGATTATGGTTATAGCGATCGCCTCTGTCAATCTATTGCCAAAGGTATTACTAAAACCGGTGTGGCTGTAGAAACGCTAGACCTGAAATCCGCCGATCCCCAAGAGGTAAAAGAATTAGCTTCTTCTGCGGTGGGAATCGTCATCAGTACTCCCCCCGTTTCTGGTATTAATGCCCAAGAAATTACGGGGAATCTAGGCACAATTCTCGCCTCGGTTAACCCCAAACAATACATCGGAATGTTTGAATCTCAAGGGGGTGATGATGAACCAATTTTACCTCTATTTAATAAGTTTTGTGAATTTGGCTTAACCAAAGCTTTCGATCCCATTCGTAGCACAGAAACTCCTAACGAGAGTCTCTATCAACGCTGTGAAGAAGCGGGTACAGACATGGGACAACTATTAACCCAAGAGGTAAAAGTTAAACAAAGAAAATCCCTCGATACTGACCTTGATAAAGCCATCGGACGGATTAGCGGTGGTTTATATATTATTACCACCAAGAAAGGAGACAGAAGCGGTGCAATGGTCGCTTCTTGGGTGACTCAAGCAAGTTTTGATCCTCCCGGTTTTACCGTTGCTGTGGCCAAAGATCGGGCGATCGAGTCTTTAATGCAAGTGGGGGATCAATTCATTTTAAATATTCTGGAAGAAGGCAATTATCAAACCCTGATGAAACACTTTTTAAAACGTTTCGGACCTGGGGAAGATCGTTTTGCAGGAGTCAATACTCGCACCGCTAATAATGGTTCCCCAATTTTAGCCGATGCTCTCGCTTATTTAGAATGTGAGGTAGTTAGTCGCATGGAATGTGCTGACCACTGGATTGTTTACAATAAAGTCACCGATGGTCGCGTTTCTAAACCTGATAGTTTAACGGCCGTTCACCATCGCAAAGTCGGTAATTATTATTAGGATTCTTGCTTGATTTGACTGGTTGAGAAAATACAGATCAAGATGCTTGCTCTCAGTTTTTGAGAGTAGTTTAACCTCTCAACCAGTTAGGGTCTGCTGAAAAAGTTTGCTGGTGGGGGCAGGGTGTGGGGTGTGGGGTGTGGGGTGTAGGGTTTTACCGATTTTGAGGAGGTCAATTACCTAATTTTCGGGGAAAAAGCACCTGAATTTTCCCCCTGATCACTCCCATGCCTAGCACTTTTGGATTTCAAAAAGGTCTCAAAGTCTTACCCAACAAGGTTTTTAGATTTATTCAGCCAACCCCAGTTAGTCATACTAAATCCGTCGAGTATAGGCTACATATCAGAAGAGGCACTCATGCAAAACGGAGAATAAATAATCAGTTTTTAATAACTGGATTTAGTATCACATCTGATAACTGACAACTTACCCACTGATAACTGATAACTGATAACTGATAACTGATAACTGATAACTGTTCCTATGGACTAATGCCCGCAGATTTAAGGGCTTTTTCCATTAAAATTACATGGGTACTGCTTTCCTGTCCCTGGTTGGCAGGACGACGCTGAATATAACTGCCATCGGATTGTAATTCCCATGCTTGCCGGTTATCTGACAACATGATGCCGAGAATTTCTTCCAGTTCCTTGGCGATCGCTGGTTCATCAATGGGTGTCACTGCTTCCACGCGACGAGTCAGGTTCCGCGTCATCCAATCGGCGCTACCAATATAAACCTCCTCCTGACCACCATTGTAGAAGTAAAAAATGCGGGAATGTTCCAAAAAGCGGCCGATAATGCTAATTACTCGGATATTTTCGCTCACTTCCGGCAATCCGGGCCGTAAACAACAGATCCCACGAATAATTAAGTCAATCTGCACGCCAGCACGAGAAGCGGCGTATAAGGCTTCTATAATCGGTTTATCGACAATAGAGTTCATTTTTGCGACAATGCGCCCCGTACCGCCATTTTTACAGTTTTTGGCCTCGCGATCGATCATTGCTAACATCCGTTTTCGCAAACTCACGGGAGCAATTAAAAGTTTGCGATAGGATTGCTGACGGGAGTATCCGGTCAGAAAGTTAAATAAATCGGTGATATCTGCCCCCAAATCCTCGCGACAGCTAAGTAAACCCAAATCAGTGTATAATTTAGCCGTTTTCGGGTTATAGTTACCCGTGCCAATATGGAAATAACGACGGATTTTATCCCCTTCTTTTCTGACCACGAGAACCACTTTCGTATGGGTTTTTAGACCAACTAAGCCATAAACAACGTGAACTCCGGCTTGTTCGAGCTTTTTCGCCCAATTAATGTTATTTTCCTCATCAAAGCGAGCTTTTAGTTCTACTAACGCCGCTACCTGTTTACCATTTTCCGCCGCCGCAATCAGGGAATTGACAATCGGGGAATCCCCGGAAGTACGATACAAGGTCATTTTAATCGCTAAAACATGGGCATCATGGGCAGCCTGAGCGATAAACTGTTGTACCGAGGCACTAAAGGAATGGTAAGGGTGATGAACGAGAATATCGTTATTGCGAATTAAAGTAAAAATATCTTCGCCATCCTGTTCTGGGATGCCGTCTTCGTTACCGTCAACTATTTCTCGCAATCCCTGTAAAACCGTTGGGGTGACAGGATTCCAAGGCGGATCTTTCAGTTCGGGACAGGGTAAAGACATAAAATAAAATAAATCTTTGTGTCCCAGCAGTCCATCCACATCGTAAACATCGATCTCCTCAAGTCCGAGATCGCGCATGATCCGGTTTTTAATATTGCTAGGGGTAGAACTGTGAATTTCCAGACGTACTGCCGATTTACCGATGCGGCGCTTGCGTACTTCTTCCTCGATCGCTAATAATAAATCATCGGCCTCATCTTCTTCGACGGAGATATCGGCGTTGCGTGTCACCCGAAAAGGATAACATTCTTGGATGATCATGCCGGGGAAAAGTGCCTCTAAATTGTGCATTACCACCTGTTCAAGGGGTACTCCCGTCCAAATCGAAGCCTTTCCGTCTTGGTGGCGTAATTCTTTGGATAATGCCAGAAAACGGGGGAAAACCTGCGGTACTTTCACCCGGGCAAATAGTTCTTTATCGGTCTCGGGATCGCGAACGACTACGGCTAAATTGAGACTAAGATTAGAAATATAGGGAAAAGGATGACTAGGATCCACCGCCAGGGGAGTTAAAACGGGGAAAATATTTTGTTCAAAGTAATCGTGGAGATAATTGCGCTGTTCTTGATGTAAATCTACATAGTTAATCAGATGAATTCCCTGTTCCACTAAGAGATTTTTTAGGGTGTGTTCAAAAAGATGATCCTGCTGCTGCACAAGGGGACGCAGACGGTTACTTATCTCGGTTAGCTGTTCCAAGGCAGTCCTGCCATCGGCACTTAAAACGGCTACATTTGCTTCTACCTGTTGTTTAAGAACTGCCACCCGTACCATAAAAAATTCGTCGAGATTGGCACAAAAAATGGCGGTAAATTTTAATCTTTCTAGTAGGGGAGTCCGAGGATCAAGTGCCTCATAAAGCACGCGATGATTAAATTCTAACCAGCTTAATTCTCGGTTAAAGTAATATTGCGAATCTTTAAAATCGATTTCGGAAGTTACGCTAGGAGCTTTAGCCATAGAGTCTAATACCTAAATAATAGATTAAACAGTTAGTAAGAAGCCACTTAAGCCTAAATTTGACTATTTTGGGCGTTTTGTAGGCTATACTGCCCGAGATTAAGCCAAATTACCTCGATTATATTGGATGCTCATCCTTAGGATTCTAGCCTGACTGGGGAAAAAATCAATTTATTAAAAGGTTAAGAAATCAATCCCCGCCAGGCCACAGATCAAGGTTAAATGAATCTTTCAGTGAAATTAGATTTGTTAAATATCTAGACTTCCCCGTTGACAAAAGGCTATAACCTCTGCTGTAGAAGGGATTAAGAGAATTTCCACCGCCCCGTTATTGGTTACAAATCAAGGAAAACCTAATAAATCTAACGCATGATTGTTGCAGTTGGGTCGGTCGAGTCAAGCCCAAAACTGAGATATATAACCTCAGCTTATCAATGGCATAAGTAACAATATCGTCAAACCCCTTTACAAACCGATACAAACTCTCTAAGATAGAGACATCATCAATCAATCGTACCTCGATAACTTAATAGGAATCATAAACCAATGACCACCACTCTACAACAGCGCGAAAGCGCTTCCCTGTGGGAGCAGTTCTGCCAGTGGATCACCAGCACCAACAACCGTCTTTATGTCGGCTGGTTCGGTGTCATCATGATCCCCACCCTGCTCACCGCCACCACCTGCTTCATCATCGCCTTTATCGCCGCTCCTCCTGTAGATATCGACGGTATTCGTGAGCCTGTAGCTGGTTCTCTACTCTACGGAAACAACATCATCTCTGGTGCTGTTGTTCCCTCTTCCAACGCGATTGGACTCCACTTTTACCCCATCTGGGAAGCAGCTTCCTTAGATGAGTGGTTATACAACGGTGGTCCCTACCAGTTAGTCATTTTCCACTTCTTACTAGGTGTCTTCTGCTACCTCGGTCGTCAGTGGGAACTGTCTTTCCGTTTAGGAATGCGTCCTTGGATTTGTGTAGCTTACTCTGCACCTGTATCCGCCGCTACTGCTGTATTCTTAATCTATCCCATCGGACAAGGTTCTTTCTCTGATGGTATGCCTTTAGGAATCTCTGGAACCTTTAACTTTATGTTCGTGTTCCAAGCAGAACATAACATCCTGATGCACCCCTTCCATATGTTAGGTGTTGCTGGTGTGTTCGGCGGTTCCTTGTTCTCCGCGATGCACGGTTCTCTAGTAACTTCTTCCTTAGTGCGTGAAACCACTGAAATCGAATCTCAGAACTACGGTTACAAATTCGGTCAAGAGGAAGAAACCTACAATATCGTTGCCGCTCACGGTTACTTCGGACGTTTAATCTTCCAATACGCTTCTTTCAACAATAGCCGCTCTCTGCACTTCTTCTTAGGTGCTTGGCCGGTAATC
>NZ_BDSM01000048.1:47881-51462 GCF_003112475.1 Microcystis sp. 0824
CAACCTCAACGGTTTCAACTTCAACCAGTCGATTCTCGATTCTCAAGGTCGTGTAATCGGTACTTGGGCCGATGTGTTAAACCGCGCTGGTATCGGTATGGAAGTAATGCACGAGCGCAACGCTCACAACTTCCCCTTAGACTTAGCTAGTGGTGAACAGGCTCCTGTAGCTCTGACCGCTCCTGCTATCAATGGTTAATTCCTAGTCTGAACGAAAAGGCACTCCCGCGAGGGGGTGCTTTTTTGTTGTTAGAATTATGATATAGCTCAATGTTAAATGGAGTTAATCTTATGATATCGCCTCAAATTATTGAACTGGAACAAAAGTTACGAGACTGTTCTCTTGAAGATAAAAGATGGTTATTGGAGCAGTTACATCAACAATTAGGATTGAATAATCAAAAAACAACTAAACAACGATTAATGGATAGTTGGAATGAAGCTTATAGTGATGGATTGGACGAATCAGAAACTTTGATGTTAGAGGGAATACGCCATCATCAACGCCAATTATCTGAGTAAATATGACGATTTTTCAAGGTGATATTTATTGGATTGATTTAGGAGAACCACAAGGTTCTGAACCTGCTTATCTTCGTCCTTGTGTTGTGGTGCAAAATGATGCTCTGAATCAGTCACAAATTGGGACGGTTATTGTGTGTCCATTAACAACCAATTTGAGACGAGCAAAAGCTATTGGTAATGTTTTATGAATGAGGGTGAAGGGAATTTACCTGAATCCAGTGTTGTTAATGTTTCACAGGTTTTCACGGTTGATAAACGTCTTTTAACCGAGTCTATCGGAAGACTTTCTCAGGAAAAAATCAAATTAATTATTCAGGGAATTAAGTTGGTTATTGAACCTCAAGAACTCGAATAATAGGGGGTTATAAAAGGATTTAAAGAATCCATTTATCCTTAGACTTAGCTAGTGGCGAACAGACTCCCGTGGTTCTGACTGCTCCCGCTATCAATGGTTAAGTTCTAATCAAATAATTACGACAAAAAAGGTTGGGGTGAGCTAATGTTCGCCCCAACCTTTTTTTATTGAAATTCTCGACAAATCACCTGACCAATAACCACTTCTCGCTCCAAGCACCGTTGACATTGAAGCCACTGCCCGTAGGGGTGAAAGTAAGAGAACCGTAGTCGAAGTTATTGCAGATGGTTCCGAAAATAGTGGCATGGACTCGCTCAGGTGGACAGATATCTGCGGCCCCGTAGCCGTTCTTTCCGCGAGTCCCCAGGTGGGAATAGGTGTTGCCATCCCAATCCCCGTTACCGAACCAGGTTGTGTTGGCTGGACCTTCTTTCAGCATACAGCGCAGACCTTTGCCTCTGCGCCCACCTGTCAAATCAGTTACCTGATATTGATTGAAATGGCTACCGCAGGTTTTGGGACGGGGTAGGGGGTTGTAGTTAACGGAGGAAGCCGAACGCCACTCCTCATTCCAAGCCCCAGTTACCCGAATCACTCCTGGTCTGACCGTTCGGATCTCGAGATTACCCGGATAGTTGAAGTTAGCATCCTCCCCGTTACCGTGAATGTCGGACGCGAACCCGACCAACATTCTGCCTCGGTCAATCGCCTGTCCCAAATGACGGTAGGTAGCCCCTTCCCAGGTTCCTTCCCCGTACCAGGACAGACGGGGAATGCTTGAGCCTTGCTGTCCTTTACTGAATTTGACACAACGAATCCCAGTTCCCCGTCGGTTATCCAGCGAACGAACTATATATGTTTCTAAGTGGGGACCACAATTGAAGCGAGTAGCAGTAGTCAGACGGATCGGCTCTATTGGAATTTGAGCCAGCGTGGGCAAAGTTGCCACCAACAGGGACACACCGCCTAATAGGATAGTCTTGACAGAACGTAGATTCATAATTTTTTCCTGAAATTGGGAAGCCGTGTTTACTTGCTAATTTCAGAATATTCGGAGTCTCAGGGTGATGTCAGTCCCAAAATAAGTGGAAATTAACGATTTCAATCGTTTCTACTTTCAGTAATAAAATGGAGGAACATGGAAATTTGCTGCCATTTATAGTCATTTCAGATAAGTCTGAGACACTCTAGACCGACAAAACCCTTATGAACTCTGGGATTGATATTCTCAATTTTAATTGAAATGACTATATCTCCTCTTCTCCTGCTCTTTCTCGTATGGTCGATATGTGCTGAAAGTTTAATTGTCTCTCAATGTTTCTAATAGTTGGGCGCAAGACAAACTCGCCGGAGAAAGAAGTAATCCGGTGCGTTTCGAGACGGGAATAGGGCATCCGTTTTCTGTCAGTTCGGGGTTAGGCTTCGCTGGTGCGGCGAATACCTTCGTCGAGAACGAAAAACTGAGGGTTAAGAGAAGCCAATTGCTCCCGCAGCTTTTCGATTTCGGAAGCGGGAGCGTGAACTTCTAGGCGAATAATCTTGGCGATTTTGAGAACTTCGTCTAGCAGTTCCCCAACGTTTTGCAGGTGGGCAAGAACTGCGGAGGCATCGACGTAACCCTCGCGGCAATGAACAATATTATCGCTAAAGGAAAAAGCATAATGGATACAGCCCTCTTCGGTGCGGGTTCTCTCAATGAACTTGGGGCTTAGTTCCTTAAACGCAGCAATTTTTCCTTCTTGTACTTCAAAGTAGGGTACGAGAGTACAGCAAGTATCGATTTTGAACATCAGATTCTCCTTCTAGGTGTTGCGTGGGGATATCCCGCGTTTGTGGTACAGAAAAGGTTATCTCAGGGGTTGGCCAGTCCGTGCGATCCTACAGAATAATGTCCTGCTTTAGGGGTGAACGGCCTTCTGACAAAATATAATGCACTTCAGGTCAACCCGTGTGCAACTTTTGGAGAAGTTAAGAAAAAGCGATCGCTAACTCAAACAAGGTAGAATGAAAAGCTGAATATCATACTAAATCCGTTGATTATAGACTACATATCAGTACAGGCAAAAGGCAAGAGGCAAAAGGGAAGAAAAATAGCTGTACCTCACTAGCTTGGGAAACGCTATATAACAGTTATCTTAATGGTCAGGTGCGAGTCGATCATCGATGCCGAATTAGCTTATACTTCATCTTTATGAGAAACGCTCTCTAGGGCTCTGTGTGGGGAAATGGCTGTTATACACTCCAGTCAAATTAAATTTGACAACTAGAGAGCGCTTTTCTACGGGAACAGAGAATTAGAGGTTCTTCCGAACTTACACTGTAGAAAAGTCCCCAAGCTCCCTCTCTGTCCAGCAATGTTCTAAAGTTGATAAATATCAATCTAACAAAAACTCAAAGCCTTATTGTACAAGCTTTACAAGCATAAGTTGTTGATAGTTTTGCATGACAGGTTCGGTAGAGCCGAATTAGATATAGCAATTCTCTGACTCATGAGGTACAGTAGCAACAGTGAGTAAACCAATTGCGAATATCTTTTTGAGTAACTTCTAACATAGCTAATTCAATCCCTTCTATTAAGTCTTTGTAAGTTCTCGCCTTCAGTTTTCTTAATATCGCTTTGACTTTTGACCAAAAGTTTTCAATAGGAGAGAATTCGGGAGAATAAGGAGGTAAATAGATGAGTCTAGCTTTTTCTTGTTCA
>NZ_BDSM01000049.1:0-2474 GCF_003112475.1 Microcystis sp. 0824
CCCATTCCCCCATTCCCCCACCCCCCCATTCCCCCATTCCCCCATTCCCCCACTCCCCCATTCCCTGCTATGAATTTTCCCTCGATTTCTGTGATCATACCCACCTATCGGCGCGAAGAACCCCTTAAAGATACCCTCGATGACCTGCTCAAACAAGATTATCCCGATTTTGAGGTATTAGTTATCGACCAAACAGCTACCCACATCCCTGCCATACAATCCTATCTAGAAAATCTGGCTAATCAGCAGAAAATTAGCTGGTATCGGCTGGATTGGGCGAGTTTACCCGGTGCCAGAAACTATGGAGTCCGTCGCGCTCAGGGCGATATAGTTCTTTTTATCGATGATGATGTGCGGCTACCGGATAATTATCTCAAAGCACATAGTGAGAATTTTGTCAAGAATCCTGAGATAGGTGTAGTGGCCGGTCGGGTATTCGATCGCATGAAATTGGTTGACTCCCAAAAAATGGGGACAGATACCGGCAAACCCTACGAAATCGACTTTTTACCCCCCCAAGCCATGGATCCAGGCATTGCTTGGTATTACATCGATCTTGTCCACACCACTAAACCCCAGCAGGTAATCTCGGCCCGGGGCTGTAATATGTCTTTCCGGAAGGATATATTTACGAAATACGGCATTTGGTTCGATGAACGCTTTCGTGGCAGTGCCGTGCGCGAGGAATCGGATTTTTGCTTAAGATTACGCCCGACTCCCTATCATGTCTGGTACGATCCCACCGCTTATCTGGTTCATTTAGGGGAAGAAACTGGCGGCTGTCATGATATTAGCACTCGTTCTCTGAGTTATCAGACGACTTTTTATCATAATCACTTTTTGATGGCCCTGAAAAATCTCACTCCCACTCAACAATTGCGACTCTATGCTAAATTATTTGATTGTCACGTTCTTGGCAATCCTCCCTGTAATAAGGGTGGTTCCCCGATTAAAATCCTTTCTAGGGGAATTTTTTATAGTTTAGGTTTTCTTGATGCTCTGAAAACTCAAGTTAAGTCCCTCTGGAATGATGGTCAAATTTATACAAAACTAGATAATCTATGAGAATTTTAGTCGCTAGTCATACATATATAGTTGATCTCAACTGTGAGAAACTGCGCTCCCTGACAAGATTAAATCCTGATATTGAGGTTACTATTGTTGTTCCCCAACGTTGGCAACCGGGAGGAGTCCAAAATAAAATCATTGAAAGTCAACCAAAAATAGCTGATAATTTCCGAGTAATTCCTATCTCTAATTTTAGCCAAAATAACCAAGCTTTATTAACTTTTGGCACTGATATAGTTTCTTTATTGCAAAAATTTAGACCCGATATTATTCAAGTGGAACAGGGTTCTAAATCTCTTGCTTATGCACAATTTATTACTCTGAACCGTTTCTTAAATCTCCGAGCTAAAAATGTATTTTTTACTTGGTGGAATCTTCCCTATACTCCTAAATTTCCCATCTCTTGGTTGGAAGCTTATAACCTGAAAAATACCGATGGTTTAATCGCTGGTAATCAGGACGGGGTAGATGTTTTAAAAGAACGGGGTTACAGGGGTAAATACACCGTTTTGCCGCAATTAGGAGTGGATGAAGTTCTTTTTTCCCCCAGCAAGCAACCCGATTTATCCCGATCTTTAGGCATTGAAACCGATGAATTTGTGATTGGTTTTATCGGTCGTTTTGTAGAAGAAAAAGGCATTTTAACGCTGATTAAAGCCGCATCTAAATTAACAGGTAAGTGGAAATTATTAATGTTAGGTAGGGGAATTTTGAAAGATAAAATAGTCAGCGAAGCTACAGCCGCAGGAATAAGCGATCGCTTGATGATAGTGGAAAGTGTTCCCCACGATCAAGTAGTTAATTATATTAACCTGATGAACACTTTGGTTTTGCCTTCAGAAACCACCTATCAGGTCAAAACTTTAACGGCCGTCGGTTGGAAAGAACAATTCGGTCATGTTTTAATTGAAGCTATGGCCTGTCAGGTTCCTGTTATTGGTTCTGATTCGGGAGAAATTCCCTTTGTTATTGCTGATACGGGTTTAATTTTTCCCGAAAAAGATGGGGATGCACTGGCTAAATCTATACAAACTCTCTTAGATAATCCCAGCTTCGCTCAAGAATTAGGCCAGAGAGGTTATCAGAGAGTAATGACCAATTATACTAATAAAGCCCTCGCTCAAAAACAATTGGATTTCTATCAACAATTACTCCCTCGGTGATGGAAGTGGGGTGTGGGGTGTGGGGTGTGGGGTGTGGGAATTATAAATTATGAATTATGAATTGGGGTGTGGGGTGATGGGGAAGTGGGGTGATGGGGAAGTGGGGAAATTGAACTAAAACCCCAAAACCCTAAAACCCTAAAACCCCAAAACCCTAAAACCCTATCACCCCAAAAACCTATCTCCTGACTCCTATCTCCTGACTCCTGACTCCTGAATGGTGTGGGGTGTGGGTTGATGGGG
>NZ_BDSM01000050.1:0-235843 GCF_003112475.1 Microcystis sp. 0824
CCCCCAACTGTATAGTTAGCGGTTAAGGCGCTGGTAGTAGAACCAGTACGAGTGAAGGTATAGACTAGATTTGTTGTCCCGTCTTCGGTAACAGTACTGGGAGAGACAGCAAGAGTAATACTGGGAGTGACAGGACTATTCGTAATCGTACCCGTCACTGGGGTGGTCGT
This sequence comes from Microcystis sp. 0824, assembly GCF_003112475.1. NCBI lineage: Bacteria > Bacillati > Cyanobacteriota > Cyanophyceae > Chroococcales > Microcystaceae > Microcystis > Microcystis sp. 0824. The sequence goes on from NZ_BDSM01000050.1 coordinate 171, forward strand.
ACCTACTGTATAACCTGTCCCAGAAGCGAGGGTTAAAATAACAGTCTCATCACTTTCTACTGTGGTATCAGCAGTGGGGTCAACTGTTACCGTCGCGGTCGCTGAACCAGCAGCAAAGGTGACGCTGGTGGGGATAGAAGTGTAATCGGTTCCATTGGTTGCTGTCCCCCCAACTGTATAGTTAGCAGTTAAGGCGCTGGTAGTAGAACCAGTACGAGTGAAGGTATAGACTAGATTTGTTGTCCCATCTTCTGTCACACTACTGGGAGAGACAGCAAGAGTAATACTAGGGAAATCATCATTGGTAATTGTTCCCGTGGCTGCGTTGGGAGTACCTACGGTATAACCTGTCCCAGAAGCAAGGGTTAAAATGACGGTTTCATCGGGTTCAACTGTGGTGTCAGCAGTGGGGTCAACTGTTACAGTAGCAGTGGATGAACCAGCAGCAAAGGTGACGCTGGTGGGAATAGAAGTGTAATCGGTTCCATTGGTTGCTGTCCCAGTAACTGTATAGTTAGCGGTTAAGGCGCTGGTAGTAGAACCAGTACGAGTGAAGGTATAGACTAGATTTGTTGTCCCATCTTCAGTCACACTACTGGGAGAGACAGCAAGAGTAATACTAGGGAAATCATCATTGGTAATTGTCCCCGTCACTGGGGTGGTCGTACCTACTGTATAACCTGTCCCTGAAGCAAGGGTTAAAATAACAGTCTCATCGGGTTCAACTGTAGTATCAGCAGTGGGGTCAACTGTTACCGTCGCAGTGGATGAACCAGCAGCAAAGGTGACTGTATTGGTAGTCCCTGTACGAGTGTAGTCGGTATTGAGAGTCGCTGTCCCTCCGAGGGTGTAATTGACGGTTAAAGCATTTGTTGTTACACCAGTGCGGGTGAAGGTATAGACTAAGTTGGTTGTCCCATCTTCGGTAACACTACTAGGAGAGACAGCAAGAGTGATACTGGGAAGAGTCGGACTAGCAACATAGCTAAAATAACTAGCAGTTAGACTTAATGCTGTTTGATTATTGATAACCGCAATCAGTTCATCTGGTTCGGTTCCGGGTTTGTTGATGTAGAGTTTAGTATTAGAACCAGAAACCGTTAACAGATAGTCACTACTTGCACCTCGTAGTTGAATTGTATCATCAGTGGTGTTAAAGTCGGCAATTGTCGCGTAGTCGCTAGTACCTGCATTAGTTGTATTACCGTCATCGTAACCAATCCAAGTTGCGTCACCAAGGATAAATCTATCACTTCCTGCTCCTCCTGTTAAAGAATCAATTTCTCCTTTTCCTGGGGTGCTACTGTTAGGGTTAACCCCTGTGATGATGTCATTACCTCCCCCGGTGGTGATGGTGTCATTAGCATTAGTTCCAGTAATTTGAAACCTTTCTATATTAGAGAAGTCAACGTAGTCAGTATTACCACTGCTATTAATATAGGCACTAAAAGAACCACTCCAAGCACCACCACTTTGGTAGATACTGCTATTCATTCCTGCTGGATAGGTGGTTGTCCCCGCGTAGGTGTTACTGGAGTAGTTGACAATTAATAGGTCATTTCCATCCCCACCATTGACGTTATCTTGTCCTCGTCCCCCGTTAATCGTGTCATTTCCCTCTCCGGTAGCAATGGTTTCATTAAAACTACCCGTAAAGCTAATACTATCATTACCGGTTCCAGTGGTCAGGTTATTGAACCGTTCAACATTTTTGACCACATTGCCATTACTTTCAGTGAAGGTTCCCCCACTGTTATCAATGGTTAAATTGGTGGTAAAACTGCTAAGGTCTAAAGTGCCGATGGTGTCTGTACCTGTTCCCCCATCAATGTTAAATACTCCATAACCACCTTCGTCAAAGTAGTCGTTAGCATTAGTCCCGGTAATTTGAAACCTTTCTATATTAGAGAAGGAAAGGTAGTCATAATTACCACTGCTATTAATATAGGCACTAAAAGAACCACTCCAAGCACCACCACTCCAATAAATACTGCTACTCATTCCTGCTGGATAGGTGGTTGTCCCCGCGTAGGTGTTACTGGAGTAGTTGACAATTAATAGGTCATTTCCATCCCCACCATTGACGTTATCTTGTCCTCGGGCCGCACTAATAGTATCATCTCCCTCTCCGGTAGCAATGGTTTCATTAAAACTCCCCGTAAAGGTAATACTATCATTACCAGTTCCAGTGGTCAGGTTATTGAACCGTTCGACATTTTTGACCACATTGCCATTACTTTCAGTGAAGGTTCCCCCACTGTTATCAATAGTTAAATTGGTGGTGAAACTGCTAAGGTCTAAAGTGCCGATGGTGTCTGTACCTGTTCCCCCATCAATGTTAAATACTCCATAACCTCCCCGGTCAAAGTAGTCATCAGCATTAGTCCCAGTAATTTGAAACCTTTCTATATTAGAGAAGTTAACGTAGTCATAATTACCACTGCTATTAATATAGGCACTAAAAGAACCACTCCAAGCACCACCACTCCAATAAATACTGCTACTCATTCCTGCTGGATAGGCGGTTGTCCCCGCGTAGGTGTTACTGGAGTAGTTGACAATTAATAGGTCATTTCCATCCCCACCATTGACGTTATCTTGTCCTCGTCCCCCGTTAATCGTATCGTCTCCCTCTCCGGTAGCAATGGTTTCATTAAAACTACCCGTAAAGCTAATACTATCATTACCGGTTCCAGTGGTCAGGTTATTGAACCGTTCAACATTTTTGACCACATTGCCATTACTTTCAGTGAAGGTTCCCCCACTGTTATCAATGGTTAAATTGGTGGTAAAACTGCTAAGGTCTAAAGTGCCGATGGTGTCTGTACCTGTTCCCCCATCAATGTTAAATACTCCATAACCACCTCGGTCAAAGTAGTCATTAGCATTAGTCCCAGTAATTTGAAACCTTTCTATATTAGAGAAGGAAAGGTAGTCATAATTACCACTGCTATTAATATAGGCACTAAAAGAACCACTCCAAGCACCACCACTTTGGTAGATACTGCTATTCATTCCTGCTGGATAGGTGGTTGTCCCCGCGTAGGTGTTACTGGAGTAGTTAACAATTAATAGGTCATTTCCATCCCCACCATTGACGTTATCTTGTCCTCGGGCCGCACTAATAGTATCATCTCCCTCTCCGGTAGCAATGGTTTCATTAAAACTACCCGTAAAGCTAATACTATCATTACCGGTTCCAGTGGTCAGGTTATTGAACCGTTCAACATTTTTGACCACATTGCCATTACTTTCAGTGAAGGTTCCCCCACTGTTATCAATGGTTAAATTGGTGGTAAAACTGCTAAGGTCTAAAGTGCCGATGGTGTCTGTACCTGTTCCCCCATCAATGTTAAATACTCCATAACCTCCCCGGTCAAAGTAGTCATCAGCATTAGTCCCAGTAATTTGAAACCTTTCTATATTAGAGAAGTTAACGTAGTCATAATTACCACTGCTATTAATATAGGCACTAAAAGAACCACTCCAAGCACCACCACTCCAATAAATACTGCTACTCATTCCTGCTGGATAGGTGGTTGTCCCCGCGTAGGTGTTACTGGAGTAGTTGACAATTAATAGGTCATTTCCATCCCCACCATTGACGTTATCTTGTCCTCGTAAAGGACTAATAGTGTCGTCTCCAGATGTCCCTGTAATTGTATCATTACCATTAGTACCCGTGAAATTCGCCTGTTCTACTTGAATACTTTCCCCATTTACTATAATTGTTGTCTGGTCATTCTCTGCTCGTAAAGCGTCTAAGGTTGCCACATCCAGACTATTTCCTTGCACCAACTCCGCAAAAATTGCCCCCTCATCTCCCGCGCTATCCACCTGATTAATTTGAGCATCCACATAATGCCCAATTTCTTCTAAAATTACGTTAACTATCGCTGCTGAGGAGGCCGTATTTAAAAAAGATGCTGATAGATAAATCTTATTGGTACTGCTGGAATATGCACCATTCGCCGTCCCTAAAACCTCATCACTAAGTACCTCAATTGGGGGAATTTGACTAAAATTTCGGCTTTTCCACTGCTGTTGTAGTTCTGTCGCTTTAACCACATCATAATTTGCTCCAAAAGCGATAGCCAAATTCGCCCAAAAGCCATCAGATTGAGCGAAATCGAACAAAACATCGTCAACAGCAGGAAGAATCGGCAACAGGGTAGAAGTCATGACATTAACTGCAAAGGTTTATTGCTAACAGTTTTAGCTCAACAAATGCCAATTTTTCAAGACCCCTGTAACAGAAATTAATATTTATTACAAGAAAACGGGTTTCTAAATAGGCGTTTGCAGAAAACGGGTTTCTCAAAGAAACCCGTTTTCTTGGGCGACAAACCAGAATTATTCAGGTTTGATTAACTGATTTAAATAGTCCTGAAAATCTGAGATTGAGTCAAGAGTAATCGCTTGTCTGTGGAGATTTTTCAGAAGAGAAGTGTCTTGAATTTGGCTAATCTTATTAACCAGTTCAGAAGGCACATTCTCAAAGCGAATCTCAAGGGCATCAATGACAGATTCTCTCATCCCCTTTTCCATTCCCATTCTTTCAACACTGGTAATATAAGGCATTCTTTTTTCCTCCTCGTACTGATTTAATTCCTGTTGAAACTCTTGTTCTAATTCAGTGGGTAAGCTCATCAGCCAATCGATAAACTTAAAGAGGTTGATAATATCCTCTCGTTGATAACCCTGTTCGTACAACCGTTTAGTTAATGTTAGTTTCGCTTCTTGGCGGGGGAGATGGGAGAATAAATAAAGGCAATATACTAACTCCTGACTCCTAACTCCTGACTCCTAACTCCTAACTACTGATTACTGTTTACTGATAACTGAAAAGTTTCGCTAATCTTTAGATAAATTGCGAGAAACATACCAAGTAAAACCGCCGCCGATAACTGCCATAACTGCTAAAGCTAATAGTACCGGTCGGAGTCCGAATTGAGTTTCGGCGATACCCGCAACAGCTAGGGGTAAAGAGAGGGCAATATTAACGGCATTGTTTTCTAAACCAAAGACTTTACCGCGCATTTCGGGGGGTGTATCTGCCTGTAGGGTAGTTTGCATGGGAACCCCGACTAAAGCGGCAAAAATCCCTAATAAAGCGGTCATAGCGAAGGCTAAAATTAAACTCTTTGTGGCTAGAGATAAACCGATTAAAGCTGTCGCCATACCCAGGGAACCCCAGAGACTTAATTGGGTGTGGGAGAATTTTTGACCCCAATAACCCAAAGTAATCGCACTAACTGCCATTCCTGCACCACAGGAGGCTAATAAAAAGCCGAATTGAGAAGCTTTTAACCCGGGTAGTTTTTCGGCCATACTGACGGCTAATACTGATAGAGCGGCAAAAATACAGAATAAGATGACTAATTGAATCAGAGCGTTACGAACTTTATGATTTTTGTTGAGGTAACGAATGCCATCGCGGATGTCTTCCCAAACATGGGGCTGTTCTGCGGTAGGAATAACATATTTTTCGTTAGTTCGCAGGATAATTAGAATTAAACCGGCAATTATATAAAAAGCACCGACAATCATCACTTTGCCAATATCAAATTGTCCGGCTCTCGTGCCGAAAATGCTATCGGCAAAAGCTAATACTGGTTCACCGATGGCAAAACCGATAATTAATACCGCCATGGTGGTTAAAGTGTTGAGGGAATTAGCCGGTAGAAGATGACGACGTTTTACCACTAATGGCAGGGTAGATTGTTCGGCGGGGGCAAAAAATTGGGTTAGGGTGGAGACAAGAAAAGTAATGACTAACAATAGGAAAAAACCGAAGGGTAAATTAAATTCTCCCTGTAACCGGTAATGCCAATTTCTTAAACCGTCAGGCAACCAACCGAGGGGAACGGCTAAAGTTTGCTCGCGCACTAACCATAATAATAGGGGAATGAGGAGGACAAAAGCCCCGCGTAAAAGGTTAGAAATAACTAAAACTTGTTTTTTTAACCATCTATCAACATATACACCCGCCACCGAACCCACTAACACCGCCGGAATTGTATTAGCAATCATTATCGCCGATACCCAGCCACTAATCGACTGATCGGCTTTTTGGTAATGGGTGGCAATTAGGGAGATCATCAGGACTAAATAGAATTTATCCGCTAATTGGGAAAAAATTCCCCCCGCCCAGAGAATGAGAAAGCGCGGGTTTTTTAGCACTGGGGCAAAACCCTGACTAGGATTGGATTTGGGCGCACGTTTAGGCAAGCGGTTCATGGTTTCTGTGTCGGATTGCCTCGGTGAGGAATCGGAAGAATTAAAAACAGGAGTGGAGGAGGCGCTAGGAATTGCGTCGTCAGTTTCTGAGTCAAACAGTTGCATTATGATGATTTTTGCTATCTGTTTAAAATTCTAAGGGAGATAAACCCTCAACTAATGCCGAGGAGCGAAAAGTTTTTCCCAGATGATATTGAGTATAGCGGCGCAGCAGGCGATCGAGGTTAATCCAAGCTAGTTCTGAGGCAAGGTTTTCTGGTGGGGGAAAATCGGTTTTTCCTAGGCATTGCAGTAATTGCAGTTCTTGCAACGTCAGTTTACTATCGATTTTGGGCGGGTTGATTGTTTCTGTTAGGGCAGCTAGATCTATTATTCCCCCTGCCTCGAAACTAAATCCTAGGCAATTTTCCCCAACTAGAGCTTTTCCCGTCAACAGGCAGTTATCGACTTGCGGCACTAAACCGGCAATTATTAAGAAATGAAAAATTGCTTGACAAAGATAGGGAAGTATGTATTGATTTTCGTCGAGGACTTCAATTCTGGCCAGATGGCCGCAGATTAATTCGTATAATTCCCTCTGGGGTTGTTCACTCAGGGCGATCGCCAAAACCAGTTCGCAGAGGTATTGGCTAACGGTGAGTTTGGCGAGATTTTGACTTAATTTGGGATAAGATTCGATAGTTTCGGCTTGAACGACCTTATCTAGGGATTTTCCAGCGACTATTAACAGATTATTGACCACAAATAGTTCACTTCTACCCCGGAGGGAAGATTTATACTTGCGCGCACCTGGAGCGATGGCTCTAATTAAACCATACTCGGCGGTCAAAATAGTTAAGAGGCGATCGGCTTCTCCGAAGGCCATTCCTTGTAGATTGATTCCAGTAGCTTGATAGGTACGAGACATCATTTAATAATTAACTAGGGTCTGCTGAAAAAGTTTTTCGTGGGGACAGGGTGTGGGGTGTAGGGTGTGGGGTGTAGGGTTTTACCGATTTTGAGGGGGTCAATTACCTAATTTTCAGGGAAAAAGTCCAGGAAATTTCCCCCCGATCACTCCCAGATCTGGTACTTTTTGATTGACAAAAGGTCTAAAAGTCTTACCCAACAAGGTTTTTAAATTTTTTCGGCAAACCCTAGCTAATTGTCTCCCCAAGAAGACTTGAGCTAATCACCAAGCAAGGGGGAATCAGTCAGGACTATGGGGGAGATGCTATGGAGGTTAGCGGACTCGAACCGCTGACATCCTGCTTGCAAAGCAGGCGCTCTACCAACTGAGCTAAACCCCCGATCTGGTTTTTAGGACACTTTTGTTATCATAACCTATAGTGAAAAATATTACAAGTTAATTTTTCCCTTGCCTGCCATGTCTTATCTAGTCGCCACTTTTTACCAGTTTGTGGCTTTGTCAGATTATCGTCAAAAACAGCCAGAAATACAAAAATACTGCCAAGAAAGAGAAATTAAAGGAACTATTCTTCTGGCAGCCGAGGGGATTAACGCAACGATCGCCGGAAACCGTCAAGCGATCGCCGAGGTGATTAGTTGGTTAAAAACCGATACTCGTTTGGCTAATCTAGAGGTGAAAGAGTCTGTTTGTGATTATTTACCCTTTCAACGCTTAAAAATTCGCTTAAAAAAGGAAATTGTCACTTTTGGTCAACCCAAGGCTAATCCTCTCGAAAAAACAGGAATTCATCTCAAAACTGAACAGTGGAATCAATTGCTGAAAGAGCCAGACGTGGTAGTTATCGATACTCGTAATAATTATGAAGTGGCGATCGGTACTTTTGCGGGAGCGCTTAACCCAGAAATCCAGCATTTTCGCCAATTTCCTGAGTATATTCAGGAAAATTTTGATAGTATTAACGATAAAAAAATAGCTCTTTTTTGTACGGGGGGAATTCGCTGTGAAAAGGCGGCAGCTTTTTTATTAAATCAAGGCTGTTCTCAAGTTTATCAGCTAGAGGGAGGTATTTTGAAATACTTAGAAGAAGTTAGTCCCGATCAGAGTCTTTGGCAAGGAGAATGTTTTGTTTTCGATCAAAGAGTGGCACTAACAGCTAATCTAGAGGTGGGACATTATGAAATGTGTCCCGCTTGCGGTCATCCCATCGATGAAAAAGATAAACAGTCCCCCAATTACCGAGCAGGAATATCTTGTCCCTATTGTAGTTAATTTTATCCTATTTAGTATCTGGTTACTTTTTCTTGCGGATTTGTGTACCAGAAATCATGTCATGAAGGGCGCGTTTTTTCTTTGTCCAGGCTGCCAGTAAAAAGCCCAAATATAAGGGAGCAGTGGAGAGATATTTTAGTAAGTAGCGGCGATTTGCTCTTGCAAAAGATATGCGTCGGCCTTGGCTATCGGTGACGGATAAATCAAAAAACATTTTACCAATAGTTGCTTTAAAAAGATATTCTAAGAAAACATAATATAACCATTTAATAACTATTCCTAAACCAAGAGCAGTCAGGATGGCAATATGTTCGTGAGTAAAGTTAATTTTGGCTTGAATATTATAGATAATTGCCGCTACAAATAAAGCAACCCCGATAATTGTTGTTCCAGCTGCACTTAATCCCGCAGCATAGTAAACCCAGAATTCTTTGGCTATATCAAAATCAAGATTTAAGTTTTGAAAAGTTGACCATTGTTGTAAGCGAAAACAGATATAACCACCTAATAAAGCGGCGATAATAAGAACGACAAAAGAATCAATTAAAGAGGCTTTTAAACGGAGCCAAAACCCAGCATAACTGGGAGAAAGTAAATCGGGAATAGATGCAGAATTCCGAATAAGAATAACTTGAGTTTTTTCAGGAGGAGAATTTTTAGTTTTTTTAGTTTGATGGAGATTAGCTTTAATATCGATAATTATTTTTAGCAAATTTTTGGTGTCTTTCGGTCGATCAATAGGTTTTTCTGCCATTAAATTATCGATAAAATCTGCTAATCGAGAAGGGATATTTGCGGCATATTTACGCCAGTTAAATTCATTGGTATTAATATTATAAATTTTCGGGTCACTGGGTTCTTTACCAGTTAACAAAAAGACGAAAGTTTTGCCCAAAGCATAAAAGTCTGATTGGGGGACAGAGTGACCGCGAGATTGTTCGGGAGGAGCATATCCAGGGGTATAAATTCCTGTATTTTTGCCTCCTGCTAGGACGGTTTTAGTCACTTGTCGCGCTGCTCCAAAATCAATTAAAACTAATTGACCATCGGGTTTTAAAATAATATTAGAGGGTTTGATGTCGCGATGATAGAATTTACGTTTATGAACCTCGTGAAGAATATTAGCTAACTGAGTTAACCAATCCAGGGCGAGATTATAATCAATCGGTTTAAATCCTCTTTGTTTTTGATATTCTTCTAAGTCAATACCAGCAATTTTCTCCATAACTAAACAGTGTAAAGCAGTTTGACTCTCCCGGGGATGATAAATAAAATAGTTTTCTCCTTTGGGAATACCGGGGTGATTTAATTGTTTTAAAAGATTGGCTTCCTGTTGAAATAAATCAATAGCTTTACTTGAATCGTAGGTAAGAACTTTTAACACTTTGGGTATCTTACGTTCATCTATAACTTCATAGGTATTACCAAATCCACCTTTGGCACTCAATAAATTTGTGACTCGATATTTACCATCTAAAAGCAAGTCGGAACCACAGGATTGACAGTAACGACTCTCCGTGATACTTTTCGGTTTAAGACAATGAGGATTAATACAAAAACTCATAGATTTTATTGGTAGAGGACGAAATAAACTTGATGATTAAAATATCCACTGATACATTTAAGGTTTATTGCCAAGAAAAAAGCCGCGCAATCCCAAAGTTACCACGGCACTTAAAAAAGCCACAACCATGGGGATAATCAGAGATTTAAACCCTTTCAAGTCCGCAATATCTTTAACTAGGATTGCATAATTATCCTCGACTTTTTCCAGTCGTTTATCTATTGTTTCGACTTTCTGATCAAGAGTTTTAATATCTCCCTTGATTTCCGTGACTTCCACCTTTAAATCATTAACATCTTTTTGGAGACTGTCAAATTTTTGATTAACATCTTTTTGGAGACTGTCAAATTTTTGATTAACATCTTTTTGGAGACTGTCGATTTTCTGATTCATATCTCTTTGGAGATTGTCGATTTTCTGATCCACATCTCTTTGGAGACTGTCGATTTTCTGATCCACATCTCTTTGGAGACTGTCAAATTTTTGATTAACATCTCTTTGGAGATTGTCGATTTTACTCTCGATCCTTGTCAGGACAGATTCAAGGGAATAGGTAACGGTTTCGCTAGTTTGTGTCATAATTAACAACCTCTGGTAGATATATCCAAATATAATTAGGTTATACTAAAAAAGTTTTTCGTTGGTGTGGGGTGTGGGGTTTTACCCATTTTCAGGGGAAAAGTACCTGAACTTTCCCTCTGACCACTCCAATGGTTGGCACTGTTTGATTTCAAAAAAGCCTAAAGATATTATCCAACAAAGTTTTTAGATTTATTCAGCCAGCACTAATTATTCCCCTATTGCCCATTGCTAGGGACTAAGGACGATTTTGCTACCGGAAAATTTTCAATTGTGGCCAGAGATATATCATGGTAATTTAAGAAAGCGATCGGGGAACTCTCACAGGGAAGATCCCGACCCTAACCAGGGAGTGACTGTTTAACCGTCTGTCCTATGTACAAGTCTATTACTGTTTTAACGCTGCTGACGGGAATTATCGCCGTTGATGTGGTTTTTGCTCAATCCACTGTTAATCTTCCTATCGCAGTTAAAAGGGGAGAATCCTACGAAGGATTATTGACTAGAGCATCGCAATTAGCAGAGAAAACTATCATCAGTCGTTTTAATCAACAACAGGGTCTTAATAAAATTGATTTATTAATAACGGCCGAAAAATCAGGGGCGATCGCACCTCTCCTCTCGGTGAAGGTATCCCGTCAAGATTGGTTTGGCCATCCCAATATTCAACGCTGGAGAAATGTTTTTCCCTTTGGCAAAGCTCTCCTCGGTTTTAGCTCTCCCGCACCCGTCGTCACCCCGAAAAGTCCCCCCGCTGCCGTTAATCCTACGCCATCTCCAGCACCATCTCCTGGTGCTACCACTCCTCCCCCTGCTTTACCCTTCGAGGATGATCCGAATAATGCCCCCCCAATCCCCATTCCTAACCAAAGATTAACCACTCCAGCTAATCGTTAATTGATAGGAAAAGGAGGGGCTTTCGGCAGATATATTGACTTTTATGTGGCAAAACGGGGCTGAAACCAGTCTAGGGGAAAAATATCATCTTCTTGGACGATTTCTGTCCAACCGGTGACGCTCTCAAAACAAGTCCCCGTCAAGTTAGCACCCCTCAAGTCCGCTCCCTGTAGATTTACCTCTTGTAAACGCGCTCCCGCTAGATTAGCACCCGCTAAATTGGCCCCGCATAAATCACTACCCGTCAGACGTGCCTCGCTAAAATTAGCCCTTTCTAAATTGGCCCCCTGAAAGTCCACCTCTTTCAGAAAAGAGCCGCTAAAATTGGCTTCCCTTGCGGAAATCTGACGACATTTAGCCCCACTTAACCGCGCTTCCTGCAAATTAGCCCAATTGAGATTGACTTTATCTAGGTTTGCCTCCAAGAGATTAACTAAGTATAAATTCGCCCCGCATAAATTCGCCCCGCATAAATTCGCCCCCCGGAGATTAGCATGGGAAAGATCCGCCCCACTTAAGCGCGAGTTACGCAGGTTTGCCTGGACCATAAAGGCCCCGGTGAGATTGGCTTTGGTTAAGTCTGCTTCCACTAATTGCGCTTGACTTAATTTGGCATAGGTTAAATTCGCCCAATTCAAACTCGCTCCCCGCAGATTTGATTTAGTCAGAAAAGAGCGACTCAAATTAGTTCCGCGCAAATTGGCCGCCGCAAAATTGACGGCAATGAGAGTCACTTTTTGTAGATCTAGACTCATCAAGTCAATGCCTAAAAAATCCCGCTCTCCTTGTTCGTAGAGTCTTAGTAACTGATTAACTTTCATCTCCCTTCTTCTACTTTAAGATGGTGGTTAAGAAGTAATCAACAAAAGCACCTAAAAACTCGGTCTGATAAGTAACTCATCTAAAAGCTGAGTTACTTATCAGGCTCTCTTTTGAGTTTATGTAAAGTTTTTTATCGATTTTTTAAGAGAAGATAACCCGAACCGCAATTTAATTCTAATCATAGTTAAATAGCTTGGCTAAAACAGTTGGACTGGTTTTCCCAATTCTACCCCAGTCCATCAGCTAATTAGTATCTGAAACTACTCTTGTTAAAAAACTTATCTATTGTTCAAACTCGATTATATTTAGGGGTTGCGGCAAAAAGTTTGTTGGTGGGGTTAGGAGACAGTATTCAGGAGTCAGGATTCAGTATTCAGGAGTCAGGAGGATTATTTTTATTTATTCTCCCTGCTCCCCATCTCCCCACTTCCCTACTTCCCCAATTCAGGTTCTTCGTTACTTAGTATGGTTCGATAGGGTGGCATAAATGGACTAAATCCTTATTTGGCAAGAGATTTAATTGATTAGTTCGCTCTAGATCGAAAACAATTAACAAAAATCGCCAAATGTCTTTCTCTATAAGAGTTTCATTCCTTATAACCCTGTACGTTGCATAAGACAAACCGAAGAACCCCAATTCATAATTCATAATTCATAATTCATAATTCCCATTTCCCCACTTCCCACCCCCTGCTAACCCGCTAATTCCCTACTCTAAAGCGTAGATACGACCATCCATGAGCAGACGGGTGATCCCTTTCGCTTCCAGTTGAGCGTGAGCTTTTTCGATCAGGCGACCGTCGGGAACTTTAATCACTTTTTCCTTGCGCTTGGAGAAACGGCGAGCGATGCGATGACTTTCAAAGATGGGGAGGGTGCGCTGCTGGATTTCCTGAGCGGGAACCTTACCCAATTCGGCAAAATCCTTGAGGGGACGGGTGATCAATTCGGCAGCGCGATCAATCACCAAGTAACAGGTTTTGGGAAAAGCCGCCGCCGAGAGGGGTAATATCTGTAATTGGGCTGTTTTAACGATAGTTGGGCCTAAATAGCTCCCCGCTAGTTCCTCCTCATCCTCATCTTCATCTTCCTCCTCCTCTTCATCCCAATCCTCGTCAAGCTCATCTTCCTCCTCCTCTTCCTCGATAGCTTCGACGAAAAACTCGGTTAAATTAGAGTTTTCTGGGGGTTTATCGCCATTAATTTCTGTATCTTCCGAATTATCTGCTTCTGACGGGTAAGAGGTATCCATTAACAGGGTTAATTGTTCCACAGCAGCGATCGGTTGCTCAAAAGCCTGCTCATCCTTAGCTTCGATGCGCGCTGCCCGAAAACTAATCACCTCGATCGCTTTTTCTGGTAAATCCGCTGCTGCTTCCTCCTCCTCGAGGCCACGAGGACTACGGGCCAAGCGTTTTTTCTGAATTAACTGCTCGTATTCCTCGCTAGAAAAAGAATTTTTGAGAAAACGACTGACCGTAGAACTACTCACGCCATAACGCTCGGCTAACGTGGAAGTGGTGGCCTCCGTTTCCCGATAAAGCTTAAGAATTTCTTTTTTCGTGGCATCAGTCAGTTTTCTTGGACTCATATTACTTATATAGTTATTTTTTAAGCGATAGGATTTTGCCGATGGCTAGTCAGGGGAAACTGTCGTCCTTGAGCGGACGTACTCTTAATCATAAAACGCTCTAGCCAATTAAAACTAAGCAATTCGTTTTCTAGTCCCTGTTCTAGTCTATCCTTGACTTCTGTTTCTCACCACTACTCAAGATTAAAAAATTGACGATGATATCAAGTGCTGCTAGTCAAAAAGCCTTATTAGTTCTGGCCGATGGTACGGTTTACGAGGGTTATTCCTTCGGAGCTAAGGGAACCACCGTCGGCGAAGTTGTCTTTAACACGGGAATGACTGGTTATCAGGAAGTCCTCACCGATCCCAGTTATGCCGGTCAAATCGTCACTTTTACCTATCCAGAATTGGGGAATACGGGGGTTAACCCCGAAGATGAGGAGTCAATTCGTCCCCAGGTGAAAGGAGCGATCGCCAAAAATATCTGCCACCGGCCCAGTAATTGGCGTTCTAGCCAATCCCTACCGGATTATCTGGCCGCTCATCATGTTATTGGCATCTATGGCATCGATACCCGGTCTCTGACCCGCAAAATTCGCTCGGTTGGGGCGATGAATGGGGCAATTTCCACGGAAATACTCGATTATCATGATTTACTGCGGCTGGTGCAAGCGGCCCCCAGTATGGCCGGGTTAAATCTCGTCAAAGAAGTTACCACCAAGGAAGTGTACGAATGGACGACTCCCACCCCGTCCGCCTGGGAATTTGCGCCAATTGATAGTGATCAAGAACCTTTAACGGTGGTGGCGATCGATTTTGGCATCAAACGCAATATTCTCCGGCGTTTAGCCAGCTACGGTTGTCGGGTGATCGTGGTTCCCGCCGACACTCCCCCGGAAAAAATCGCCGAATATAATCCCGATGGTATTTTCTTTTCTAACGGACCGGGAGATCCGGCGGCTGTCACCGAAGGAATTGCCCTAGCCAAGGAACTTTTGCAAGGAGAAAAACCCACTTTTGGCATCTGTATGGGTCATCAAATTTTAGGCCTATCCCTAGGAGCAGAAACCTTTAAACTGAAATTTGGTCATCGCGGGTTAAATCAACCCTGTGGACTGCAGCAACAGGTGGAAATTACCAGTCAGAATCACGGTTTTGCCGTGCAGGAGGCATCTTTAAACCCGGAAGTGGAGATTACCCATCTCAATCTCAATGATCGCACCGTAGCGGGTTTAAAACACCGGTCTTTGCCCTTTTTCTCGGTACAATACCACCCCGAGGCCAGTCCCGGCCCCCACGATGCCGATTATCTGTTTGGCAAATTTGTTGATTTAATGCGGCAAGCAAAAAAGGATCGGTCGTAAATTTTTAGGATATACTAGGGTTTTGATTTTTACGGCTCTAGAGCTAGGAGGCGATTATTCCAGAAGCAATTAACTTGACTGTCAGCTTGCGAGGCACGCGCGAGGTCAGAGATAAGTACCAAATTTTCCGTTTGACGGGTCTTTTAGATGCCTTTTCCGAACCGACTTTTTGTAAGGTGATCGAAGGCTATGTGGAGGAAGGCCCTAAGGATGTGATTATTAGCCTCGCTCAGATTGATTTTATCGATAGCTCCGGTTTAGGGGCCCTAGTAAAATTAGTGAAAAAGGCCAAAACCGAAGGGGGCAGTTTACAAATTGTTACCAATCCCCGGGTAACTCAAACCGTAAAACTGGTGCGATTGGAGAAGTTTTTTTCCCTGCAACCCACCCTGGAAGAAGCGATAAAACATCTAGAAAAAGCGTAAATCGTGGAATCTCCTCTCGAAAAACTTCGCTTACAGGTCAGTGGCCAGGGTTCACCAATCCTAGAGGGTCTTGACCGATTATCGCCCGCTTCTCTGGCCTATCTGGGGGATGCTGTTTATGAATTATACATCCGCACCTATTATTTACTGCCGCCCCAGCGTCTGGGGGACTATCACGCTCAGGTGGTAGGCAAAGTCAGGGCCGAACAACAGGCTTTAGATTTAGCACAACTGCAGCCCTATCTGACGGACCAAGAAAAAGAAATTCTGCGCCGGGGACGCAATGCGGTCACGGGAAAACGCCGTCGTCTGACAGCCCAAGTCTATCAGCAGGCCAGCAGTTTAGAAACCCTGTTCGGCTATCTTTATCTACAAGACCCCTCAAGATTACATCAACTATTAGAAAAACTAGAATTATAGCCATCGGGATGACTCCCGACTCCTTTACTATTAATCAACCATGAGCGATCGACCATTTCGTGACAAGTCCGATAATCGTAATTCTCGCCGGCCCTCGCGGCCAAAAACCGGGCCAATTCTGGCTAAATCCCCGGCAGTAACTCCAGAAAACCAAGAAGCTGATGATCTGCTCTACGGTCGCCGGGTGGTTTTAACGGCCATGGAGGAGGAGCGCCAACTAAATCGGATTTGGGTGGTCAATCGACTCCGTTACGATCCCCGTTATCATACCCTTTTGGAAAAAGCCAAGGCCAACGGTACGGTAATTGATGAGGTGGACGATCTGCGTCTCGATCAGATTACCAGTAAAGCCAATCATCAGGGGATTGCGGCCCAGATGTCTCCCTATGAGTATATTGAATTAGCCGATCTGATCGAAAAAGCTAAGGGCAAAAGTCGCCACCCCGTCATCGTCATCGCTGAAGGGATCACGGATCCCCATAACCTGGGGGCAATTATTCGCACCGCTGAAGCTATGGGTTGTCAGGGGGTAGTTATTCCCCAACGTCGCGCCGCCGGGGTGACATCGACGGTGATGAAAGTGGCGGCGGGGGCCCTGGAATATTTACCCGTCGCCAGGGTGGTCAATCTCAATCGTGCTTTAGAGGAATTAAAAGCGGCTGGTTTTTGGCTCTACGGCACGGCGGCAAAAACTGGTAAATCTTTACACACAATCAATTTAACGGGTGCGATAGGATTGGTGGTAGGTTCGGAGGGAGAGGGTTTGAGTCTGTTGACCCAAAAGTCCTGCGATGAGTTGGTATCTATCCCCTTGGCAGGCAAAACCCCCAGTCTCAATGCTTCGGTGGCGGCAGCTATGGCTCTTTACGAGGTTTACCGTCAACGCTGGCAAAATTCCCCGGACTGAGAATCTGTATTTTTCGACACTCCCAATAGCCAAAAGGAGAAAGTATAAATAAAATAGGAAGGAAGTTTGCGAAATGTAAACAAACGTAACAAAACCACCAGAGTAGATTTAGATGGGGAACGAAATGAAAGAATTTTTGATTAGCTTACTCGAAAGGTTCGGATTAGCCTACTGGGTCGAGATTAAAACCGACTATCCCAGATGTACTTATTATTTCGGTCCTTTTCTCGCTAAAGACGAGGCTGAGGTCGCTCAAGCCGGTTACGAAGAAGATTTGAAAACGGAAGGAGCGCAGGGGATTAAATTGCATATAAAACGTTGTAAACCGAAAGATTTAACTATTTTTGAGGAAAAAGAAGAAAGCAAGCTCCTGAATACCCTAAAGGTCTTACGCAGTCAAGTTTCTTAACAATTTTCAGGGATCAGTAATCAGGGATCAGTAATCAGTAATCAGTGAAAAGACAGCATAAGGCTGCTACTTAGGGTCTGCTGAATAAATCTAAAAACCTTGTTGGATAAGACTTTTGGACTTTTTTCCCCTCAAAAAGTGCCAGCCGTTGCGGGGATCGGGGGGAAAATTCAGGTACTTTTTCCCTGAAAATTAGGTAGTTGACCAGCTGAAAATCGATAAAACCCCACACCCCACACCCCACACCCCACACCCTGCCCCCAAGAAAAACTTTTTGCCGCAAACCCTAAATATCAATGGGAGCGATTTAAAAAACAGCTATATTCTGCTTCTGTCAGTCTTCCCGCTTCGTAGAGAGTATCGGTAATTTCTGCTAGGGTTAAAACCGAATAAGGTTGATAACCATGGCTACGAAGTTTATCTTTAACAGGGCCACCATGGTCGATAAAAACCACGATATCATTAACTAATAATCCCGCCGATTTAATTTTTTCTGCCCCTTCGATCGCACTTTTGCCAGAAATTAAAATATCGTCCACCACTACCACAGTTTCCCCCACTTGAAAATTACCTTCAATTACTCTTCTTGTGCCGTGAGCTTTTACTTCTTTGCGGGGGAAAATCATCGGATGATTTAATAATAAAGATAAACCCGTAGCTGTAGGTAAAGAGCCGTAGGGGATACCAGCAATGCGGTCAAATGTCAAGGTTTTTAATATTTCTCCATAGGCTTCAATTACCTGCTGAAAAATATTAGGATTAGAGATAATTTTTCTCAGATCAATATAATAGGAAAAAGTTTCTCCCGATGCTTGCACATAATCGCCAAACATCAAGCAGCCAATATCAAATAATTGTAGAATTAAATCCTGATGAGGATGTTGTTTTAAAAGACAAACGTTAGCAGTCCAAGTCTCATCTTGGCTTGATTCTTGCTGGTGATTTTGTTGAATTTTGTTGACTTCCTCGCGTAAATCCTTGACCTTTGCCCCCAAATCGGGTTGAGATAAAAAGTCTTGGGGTACAGGAATTAATAAACCATCGCCATGACTATTTAAACCCACAGTAATTAACTCGGAGAATTTACTTTTGTCTTCCCAAATACTGCGTAATAAAATCAATCTTTCGGGGGCAAAATTGCGAATCTTTTTCAATATCTCCGGTTGAGTGGTTCCCACTTCTAAAAATACTTGTTCGGGAGTTCCCCAGGTACAAGCTTCTTTGACAACTTGCAGATAAAAAGGATTGTCGCGACTGGGGAATTCTTGCAGATTAATCGCACCTTGATTGGAAGTATGACAGAGGATAAAAGCACCATGCTCGGGGTAAACTAAAAAAGGAGCAACGTGATCCTGTCCGGAGTAGGGATTGAGAGTAACCGCGTCCACCTGCCAAGTTTTAAAGATAGTCTCGGCTAAAATACTGCTAGTATTAATATCGCCGTGTTTAGCATCCAAAATGACCGGGATATGAGGGGGAATTGCCGTTAAAATTCGCTGTAATAATTCTAACCCTGCCGCTCCCAAAGCTTGATAAAAGCCTAAAGTTGGTTTGTAGGCACAGACAAAAGGGGCAGTTTCATCGATAATAAACTTGAGCCACCGTTCCAAATTAACGATTAATTCTCCCGGGGTGGAGGGCATCATTTCAGGGTTAGCATCTAAACCGAGGACAAGTAGAGTCTGGTTTTGATTAATGGCGTGGTTTAACTTTTGAAAAAAATTCATCGGTTTCTAATCTCAGGATTCTGGATTAGTTTCTAATTCTACACTATTTGGTCGAAAAATAGGCTGTAAAATTGTCTGGTGCAGACTTTTTCTGGTGTCAGCGTCAAGAAATTTCTTTTGTAGTGGTTGCCATTCTTGCCATTTTTGGCGACGGATATTTTGGAAAATTTCGAGTAAGGTGGGCATTTCCTTGGCCAGACAATTGGGGAAAATTTGGCTAAGAAAATCCGAGAGAACACAACAATCCTGTATTTCTCCGAGAATACCTTGAAGGTTTTTAATATCCTCTAGATACTCTCGATACTTGTCGCCATAAAAATGAGTGAATAACTCCATATTATAGCGGGAACGCTTGGCTTCTTTACGGAGATCGTGCAGTAATAATCCTTCCTTTTCCAATAAGTCATCAATTTCTTGACTAGAAAACTCTCTTACTTTTTGATCTTCCTCTAAATTTACCCCAACTAACCAACCTTCATGGAGTAAAAAGCGGCTCGCTTGCGGTAATAATAAGTCTGGTAAAACCGTGGCAATATCTAATTTTCCTATCGGTTGATAGGTGGGATTATCCAACCAACGGGCAAAATCTACCTTAAAATTGAGAAATTTGTCGGACTTTAACAGCTTTTCTACCTTAGTAAAAGCCTTCTCCCTTCGGTGTTCGAGAACTTCTAAAACTTTCTTCAGTAAATCCTGTTCTTTCGGGGGTAAAATTGGCTGATAATGACCGATAAAAGCCTCTTTTAACACATCTAAATCCCGCAATTCTCCTAAAATTCTGCCCAGATTACCCACCCGTTTTTGATCGGCAGATTTCGGCATGGTTAAAGCGGGGGCAAAACCGGTTAAGGTACTACGAAGACGGCGCATTCCCACACGAATTTGATGTAATTCTTCCGTATCCTGATCGAGTAAAACCCCAGCTTCGTGTTTAAGAACTTTATGAAAATGTTTATCAATACCGATATAGGCCCAATCGGCCACAGTTTTAGCCCGAGGATTAAATTTGTTAGTCATTTGTCTTTAGGGAGGAAATAATGTCAAGATGATGATAGAATCTTTAAGTAGGGTTTGCTGAAAAAGTTTGTTGGTGGGGTTAGGATTCAGGAGTCAGGATTCAGGAGTCAGGAGTTTCAGGCTTTGTTACCCTCTTCTTTTGTACCAGTTTATGTACTACAAGAAGGATAATGCCAGATTTTTGAAGGTTCCAATCCTATTTTCGCAGCACTAACATCGGATTTTAACAGGTCAAAAGCCTTATTTTAAAAGGGTTTTACCATTATTCAGCAAGCTTTAAGTAAAGACTGGAACTAATAGATCCCATTTATTCTACACAATAGGATGAAGCAGCCGCTTTAAGAGAAGTTTATGGATAGTTTTTGGCTAGATTATGCGGGGGAAATCGCTTTTCGCACCGGAGAGCATCTTTTCTTGACGGGAATAGCCATGGCTATGGGTAGCTTAATCGGGATTCCTCTAGGTATTTTGATTAGTCGTCAAGCTATTCTCGCTCAACCAATTATAGCGATCGTTAACACCCTACAGACTATCCCCAGTTTAGCCCTATTTGGTTTTTTAATTTCCGTGCCTTTTTTGGGAGGAATCGGCAAAATTCCCGCTATTGTTGCCCTAACTCTCTATACTTTACTGCCAATTGTTTTAAATACCTATCTGGGCATCAAAAAAGTTGATCCCGAATTAAAATTAGCCGGGTTATCCCTAGGCATGACCGACGGTCAAATCCTGCGCTATATCGAATTACCCCTGGCCAGGGCGACAATTTTGGCAGGAGTGAGAATTGCCACGGTGATTGCTATCGGTGTGGCTACGATCGCAGCTGCCATCGGTGGCGGTGGTTTGGGAGTGTTTATTTTTCGCGGTATTGCCACGGTCAATAATCAGTTAATTTTGGCGGGAGCAATTCCTGCCGCTTTTTTAGCCCTTGTTGCCGATTGGAGTCTCGGTTGGCTAGAAAAGACCTTTTCCCCTTCGCAACGTCCTACAAAGCCCTCTAAATGGCAATGGGGCTTAGGTTTAATCGGGTTGGCCCTGCTATCTTTCCTCTTGACTCAAATTTTCCATTCATCCCCCGGCACAGTGGTGATCGGTTCCAAAAATTTTACCGAACAGGTGATTTTAGGGGAAATTTTGGCACAGGAGATCGAAAAAGAGACGAATTTACGGGTTGAGCGTCAATTTAATCTCGGTGGTACTCTGATCTGTCATGAAGCGGTGAAAGCGGGTAAAATCGATGGTTATGTGGAGTATTCTGGCACGGCTTTCACGGGAATTTTGCAAGAAAAACCCCTTAACGATGCCCGATTAGTCTCTGAAAAGCTGCAGGAGATTTATCCAGAAAAATTTAATCTAGAAGTGTTTCCCAGTTTAGGATTTGAGAATACTTTCGCCATTGTTATCCGGGGAGAAACCGCCAGTCAATACAATCTTAAAACTCTCTCGCAGGTGGCTAAATATACCCCCAATTGGCAAGCGGGTTTTGGTTATGAATTTTTGGAAAGGGAAGACGGTTATAAGGGATTAGCCAAGACCTATGGGCTAAATTTTGCCCGACCCCCGAAAGTGATGGATTTAGGGTTAATGTACCGCGCTTTAGCCGAAAAACAAGTGGATTTAGTGGCGGGAAATTCCACCGATGGCTTAATTCCCGTGCTAGATTTAGTCATCCTAGAAGATGATCAACGCTATTTTCCTCCCTACGAAGCGGTACCGATTTTTAACCTGGATAGTCTGCGAAAATATCCGCAATTGCGACAGGTTTTAGCCAAACTAACTGGCAAAATTACCTCCACAGCTATGCAGAAATTAAACTATCAGGTGGATGGACGCAATGGCAGGGTGGAGGAAGTGGTTAAAGAATTTCTAGTCTCCCTCTCTTAACCATTTAGTCACTCCCCCGGGTTGGTCGATTAAAGTAATGCCTTGGGCTTTTAATTCTGCGCGAATGCGATCGCTTTCGGCGTAATTTTTCGCTTTTTTCGCCTCTGTCCGTTGTTGGATCAGATTTTCGATATCCGCTGCACTAATTCCCTCAGAAACAGGGGTTTCTCCCTGGTCGGCGGCCATTTCTAGGCCCAAAACCCTAGACAATTTCACCAAAGTATGCCATTTTACCACTAATTGGGCCAGATTGCTGTCTGTCTTACCCGCATGGGTTAAATTATTACCCTCCTTGCGTAATTCCTTAGCGATTTCAAATAACACCGCTAAACCACCTGCAAAGTTAAAATCGTGATTTACCGCCTCTTGAAAGCGATTTTCTAGCTCTTGGTCGGTAATTCCGGGATTATCTTGCTGAAGATGCTTATAACCAAAGGATAAACCCTCTTGTAAAGTATGCCAGCCATTAGTGGCCGCCTGCAATCCCTCATCGGAAAAATCGATCGGTTTGCGGTATTGGGCGCCTAAAATTAATAATCTCACGGCTAAGGGGTCATATTTTGCCAATAAGTCGCGAATAGTGATGAAATTACCGAGGGATTTCGACATTTTTTCCCCGGCCACCTTAACCATGCCATTATGTAACCAATAGTGGGCCAGAGGTTTACCCGTAGCCGCTTCACTTTGGGCGATTTCGTTTTCGTGGTGGGGAAAAATTAGATCACTTCCCCCCACATGAATATCGATAGTTTCTCCCAATTGTTCTTTGACCATGGCCGAACATTCAATATGCCACCCCGGACGACCTTGGCCCCAGGGAGAATCCCAACTAGGTTCCCCCGGTTTTGCCCCCTTCCAGAGGGCAAAATCAAAGGGGTCTTGTTTTTTAATTGCTTCCGGGTCGTCGGTTTCTACCCGGCCGCTGGCCCCGGCTTGCAGATCATCCAGTTTTCGCCCTGATAGTTTGCCATAATCAGAAAAACGACGGACGGAGTAGTAAACATCGCCATCGCTGGGGTAAGCATAGCCTTTTTGTTCTAATTCGTAGACTAGGCGCTTGATACCGTCGAGGGTGTGAGTGGCCCGGGGATAAGCGTCCGCCGGTCTGACTCCTAATTTTGCCATATCCTCAAAGTAGGCCTCGATAAATTTCTCGGCCACGGCTGCCATGGTGGTATGTTCATTTTTAGCCCGATTGAGAATTTTATCGTCAATATCGGTGAAATTCTGAATATAGCGCACTTTATAGCCGAGATACTCTAAATAACGCCGCACCACATCCCAAACCACACAGGTACGCGCATGACCCAAATGGCAATAATCATAGACGGTAATGCCGCAGCAATACATGGAGACAATGCCGGGGATGAGGGGGGTAAAGGGTTCTTCGCGACGACTGAGGGTGTTGTAGAGGATTAAGGTCATGGATGGGGATTTTTTTCTGGGGAAAAAGGCTAGTCCAATTTTATAGCAGTTATCAGTGATCAGTTATCAGTTATCAGTTATCAGTTATCAGTGACCGCTAACCACTTTCCCTGATTTACATACTATATTCTGTGTTTTTTGTCAAGGGGTTTTTCTGGTTTTAGTAAAAATCTGACGGTAAGATTCGAGGAGATAAGCTAAGACGCATTTAAACCGCTTACTCTTAGATTAGCCGAACCGCCCCCAATCCCTTTACTGTTGCCTTTTGCCGTTCGGCTGAGCTCACGGCCGAAGCCTCTTGCCTCTTGCCTCGTCTCAACAAGCAATTTAAATTACGAACAGCTTAGGACTGTTTTGATGAGGACTATTATTGTTGAAATCGATAGAATAACGATAGGGGAAGCTTGATTGTTTGCCTCAACCGACAATTTTTATTGTTAATCAACTTTGACCAGACCATCACCATGAATGAACCACCTAATAGCGCTGGCGATGAAATCCAGTTACCCCGGGGAGAAAGAGTTGACCAGCTAAGAAATCTCATCGAAACCCTACGCATTGCCGATGAAGTGGCCAATCGCGGTTATTTGATTACCAGCGCCGAAGTGGCCGATTTAATGGATATTAATCCAGGGGCCGTTACCAGTCGCGGCGACCATTGGCCGTGGCGAAATTGGGTAATCTCCCGGGTCAGACGCGAGGGAAACCAAATTCTTTGGCAGTTGGAAAAAGTCGATTAGGATTAATTGCAACCATCAGTTAATTTCTCTCTTAACTTTTGTAAATTAGTAATTATCTCGTCATTTTCCCCCAGCAGATGACGCGCAAAACGTCGGGCCAGGGGCGGAGCCGATACAAGTGTACTGGTAAAGCCAGAAAATACCTGCAATCCCAGTTTATCGGCGATCGCTCCCACTAGGGCCCGTCCCGAGGGAGCAAAGGCCACTAGGCAATGATGACAGCTGCCGGGGAGAGAGGCTAAAGAGGGCAGCAATGTCCCCACGGCAGCCCGTATTGCTTTTTCCCCCGCCAGAGGGTTTAAAATCGCGTCTGGATCGGTGATAATGGCGCTAATTTGCCCTAGATAAAGGCTTTGATCCCGGAATTGTACCGCCCCCGTTTCTAAAACACTGGCAATTATTTCTGGGGTTTCTCTCTGCCAAATGCCCTGATTTTCTAGTTGGGTGATTTTTTGCTCTAATACCAATCTGGCAGGAATTGCCGGCATAACTAGGGTGTTTAATTTGATTTCGCTGGGGGGAATTTTGATCCCTTGGGCATGGGTAAAATAGACGGGAGCAGCAATACCAGATTTTTGCAGTAAAGACCGGGTTAATCCCCCCGCACAGACGATAGTTTCCCCGGCAGAATAATTATTTTTAGGAGTTTTTACGCCAGTAATTCTCGATGCAGTTTCAATTAATTCGATGACAGCTTCCCGAATAATCTTGCCTCCCAGACGCAGAAAAGCTTGTTGATAGGCAAGATTAGTTTTTTCGGCGTTAATGTGACCGTGGGGCAGTCGTAAAACTCCCGAAATAGCTGCGGGATTTAATAGAGGTTCTAAAGCGATCGCTGCTTGCGGATCGAGAATTTCGGGGGTAATAGCAAAGATAGCAAATTTTTCGGCCACAGTGACCGGATCATCTTCGGGGTTAACGGTGAGAATTAACTCTATGTCCCGGTATTCGTTATCTATGCCCAATTCCTGCAATAAATTGCGCTGAATTTCTCGACCTTCTTGATATAATTTTCTCTGGATTTCTGTGGTGGCCGACCAATAGGCTAAACCCCCGTAACTGTAGAAAGTGGCGTTGAGGGGATGGGTTTCTTTTTCTAATAAGAGGACTCGACTGCCTAGGTTAGCTAGTTCATAACTTAAGGCGGAACCGGTGATACCACCACCGATAATTATATAATCATAAGTTGTGGTCATAATTGGGCTAATTTTTCCTCGATTAATCTATTCTATCATTATACTGGCTCAGTTCCCTGGTTCTGATTTGATCAATAATTGCTATAATTACAGAAAAAGTTCAAAGGGGGATCGGATAACTATGCAACAGTTAGAAACTAGGGGGATAACTGACCGATGGATTAGAGGTAGTTGGGAAGAATACTTAGAAGCAATTAACCACCTCCCAGAGAATCAAGGAAAAAGTTATTATTACAATGGCTATTATCGATTAGAAATGACTCCTATTGGTAACGATCATGCCAGCGATCATGCTATTTTGATCTTCGCTGTTAGTCTCTATGCTACCCTAAAAAATCTGGCCTTTAATGCCAAGGATAATTGCAGTTTTCGCAAGTCTGGTTATCGAGAAGTCCAACCGGATATATCTTATTATTTTGCAGAGAAAGCTAATCTGATTCCCTACGGTACTTCGCTGATTGATTTAAATCAGTATCCTCCACCAGATTTAGTCATTGAAATCTCAAAATCTACCCTTAATGATGACTTAGGTAATAAACGCTTACTTTATGAAGAATTAGGAGTTAGTGAATATTGGAGTGTTAAGGTAGATGCTCCCCAAATATTCGCTTTTGAAATAATCGATCGAGGTAGCAAAAGAATTGATATATCAAAGGTTTTACCTAATTTAAAACTTGCGGTTTTAGAGTCAGCTTTACAACAGGCGCGCAGCCAGGATCAAAGTCAGGTAGGACGTTGGTTAATCAGTCAATTTCAAGGTTAAATCCTGCTGTTTTTTTGCAGCAGCTTTCTCCAATAAAGACTCGGCAAAAGCGAGGGCATCTGCTGCCGAATTTCCTCCCGTTAATTGTGCCAATTCTTCCCTTCTCGTCTGACGATTATCGAGAGAAGTAACCCGGACAACCGTGCGAATGTCCGAGAGATTAGTGGGATTATCTTCGGCAATCATTTGTTTATAAACTCGAAAATGGTGATCAGCTAAAGCAGCCACTAAGGGTTGATGGGTAACGCATAAAACTTGATATTGTTGACCTAATTGATCTAATTTATCGGCAATTGCCTGGGCAACTTTTCCCGATACTCCCGCATCGATTTCGTCAAAAATTAGGGTGGCTGCTGCCGATTGGGATTGGGAAAAACAGGACTTTAACGCTAGGAGAAAACGACTCATTTCTCCTCCGGAAGCGGTACTGGATAAAGGTTGGATTTTTTCTCCCGGATTGGGACTAAAATAAAATCCCACTTGATCGACTCCCAGACTGCTAGGATTACCCGGAGCAATCCGACACACAAAAATCACCTTTTCCATGGCTAAAGGTTTTAATTCCTGTACCAATTGTTTTTCTAGTTGACTAGCGGTTTCTTGTCGCAAAAAGGTTAACTGGGTGCTAGTTTCTCGATAGATGTTTTCCTGTTGCTGACAAATTTTTTCTAATTCCTCAATCGATTGTCCTTCTCCCGTCAACTCCGCTAATTCCTGCTGTAATTTCTGATAATAATCGAGTGCTTCGGCTAAACTTGGGCCATACTTGCGACAAATGCGCTTAAGTTGGACGATTCTCTCTTCTATCTCGTTCAATCTCTCGGGATCTGCCTCTAGACTATCCCCATAAACGTTGATTTCCTGTCCCGCTTCCACCACCTGATTTAATGCCGATCGCACCATCTCTAAAATTGGCTCTAAACTGCTATCATAAACCATCATATTTGTCAAGATATTTTCAGCTTTTCCTAACAAATCAGCGACGGCCGGTTGATCGCGATCGTTTTGGTAGAGGAGTTGATAGACTTGATAGCTGCAATTTTGCAAATCGACAGCGTGGGAGAGTCGGTTTCTTTCCTGTTCCAACTGTTCCAACTCGTCAGCGTCAGTTAAATTAGCTGATTCTAGTTCTTTTAGTTGATATTCTAATAAATCTAATCTCTGTAGGCGATTTTGTTCCGATTGCAACCTATTGTTTAAACTATTCTTGCTTTCTTGCCAGTTAACGTAGGCTGTGGCTACCTTTTCCCGCTGCCGCAGCAGCGATTCACCCCCGTAGAGATCTAATAATTCCCTCTGTCGATTAGCGTCCATTAACTGAACTGTTTGACCTTGGGCGGTGATTTCTACCAAAAAATCTCTTATTTGCGCCATTTGTTGGCGATTAGCGACGACTCCGTTAATGCGAGAACGAGAACGCAAGGAATTATTAGTAATCACTAATTCCCGGCTGATGGTCAGACTATTATCCTCTAATGGGTCAATTTCCTGACTTTCTAGCCAAGCAATTAATTCTGGAGTTAGAGAAAAAGTCGCTTCTAGGGTTGATTGTTGGCTTCCCTGACGGATGACGCGATGATTGACTTTACCACCGAGAACAATATCGATCGCATCTAATATAATCGATTTTCCTGCCCCCGTCTCACCGGTCAGTACATTTAATCCGCTGCCGAAAGTTAATTCTAAGCGATCGATGAGGGTAAAATTTTCAATTTGTAGGCAGGATAACATATATCAGTAATCAGTAATCGGTAATCAGTTGGTATTCTCATTATCCTTCAGCATTCCCTAATTTTCCCCGAAACGGTAGCCTTTCCCATAGACAGTATTAATTAGAGGTGTTTCTCCAGCCGCTTCGATTTTACGACGCAGCAAGCGCATCAGGGCAGGAACTACATTACTATTAGGTTGCTCTCCTTCTGACCAGAGATGCTGATAAATTTGTTCATGGGTGAGAAGTTGCCCCGGATGGGTCATAAATAAAGTTAACAATTGTACTTCTTTTGCTGATAAACTAATCGTACGACCGTGACGATAGGCCACTTGATTTTCGCTATCGAGTTCCAAATCAGCACATTTTAATTTACTGCTATTACTAGCTTCAAAATTGGGAGAACGACGTAATAAAGCGCGGACTCTCGCTAATAATTCTCGCAGTTGAAAGGGTTTGACTAAATAATCATCGGCACCGGCATCTAATCCCGCCACTCGATCATCTATGGTATCCTTAGCGGTTAGAAATAAAACGGGAGTGGTGTCCCCCTGATCCCGTAAATGTTGACAGATTTGTAATCCCGATTGCTGGGGTAACATCCAATCGAGAATTAAGAGGTCATAATTATTCTCTCGTGCCAATTCTAACCCCGTCCGACCATTATCAGCAATATCAACTTCATAGCCTTCTCGATCAAGAATTTGTTCTAAGGGTTCGGTTAATTCTTTTTCATCATCAACGATAAGTATTTTCATAAAAGTAAAAAAGATGGTGTCGGGTGTTGGGGTTTTGGGGTTTTGGGTTTTTTTAGTTGAATCTCCCCATTTCCCCATATCCCCATTTCTCCTAATTATCGATCTTTGGGTAATAAATTGCGCCATTCGAGAGGGATATAACTTTCAATAAATCTAGCCAGGGTTGGGTAATGACGCTGATACAAAACTCCCATATAGATAATACCAAGTCCAAGGACGGTTAGGGCAAAGGGAAAGAAAATTGAATCGGCAAAGATACGATAGGAGAGATAGGAAAGATAGGCAAATACTCCGACACCTCCAAAAACCACAAATAATCTTCTTTTTAGCAGGACTGATAATAACATCAATCCCAAGTTAATTAGACAGTACAAAAATCGTTGCGCTTCATTATCATCGATTAGGAGAGATAGACTAAACCAAAACATAATTAATCCGAATAGGTATAGCCAAAAAGCAAAATCTCCCAGACTGCGACGCTGACGTACATCAATTAAATAGGCCGTTATTAAACAGGCAATTCCAAACCAAAAGGATACCCACAGTCGTCCTCTCCATGTATATTCTTCCTCTCCAAATAGTAAAGGGGTTAAGTCCATTGACATATACCACAGACTAAAAGCGATCGGTGCAGTTAAGAAAGGAAATTTAACAAATCGCAAAGTTATTAATCCTGCGATAATCGTGCCTAATTCCATTAAAAACCAACTGCCTTTAGTCCAGGTATAGAAATCTGGATAAATGGCCATATTTCCTGCTTGCCAGTATCCTGTCCAGCGTTGTAAACCATAGATTGCTAAGGGAGTCATTGCCACTGCCATGGTAAATAAAAGGCCGCCGGGGATTTTGAGATTTTGCTGAAAATAGAGATTTTTACCTGTGAAAATAAAACAAATTGCATAAAACAGGGCGATAAAAAATAGTCCTGCACCACCGAAACTCTCCCAAGCTTCGTTCATAAACCACCCCAGGGCAGAGATAACAATTAATGCACCAAAATAATAGGCCACATTAGCAAAATTAAAGCGAGGGCGATTAACTTCATCTTCCTGGGGATAACGGGACAAAAAAGCCGTCCATAAATTTTCAGCTTGGCTGGCAGTAATTAGGTTTTGTTGTACTGCCCAATCAAAATCTTCTTTTTCTAGTCTCATAACATTCTCTAGTCCTTAAGCTAAGATGTATTTTAACCGCTTATCCTAAGGATAAGGGAATAGGGCATAGGCGCAGATGTTAAATCCTGTAGTAAAACTTAACATTTACCGATTGCAACATCCGAAATCTGCAAAATAGAGTATAACTCAATCTAGATTAACTATTATCGAAGACATTATGATAACTAAATCAGAACTCTATGAACAAGATTTTCAATTATGGCTGATAACAACAATAGGTCAGTTAGAACAAGGAGATTTTCAGGCATTAGATGTATCTCATTTGGTTGAGGAGTTAAAAGAATTGGGTAAATCAGATAAAAATGCCTTGGAAGGAAATTTAATGATTTTGCTGGCTCATTTACTGAAATTAAAAGTACAATCCTCCGCCCCTGAAAGCATGAAATCTAGCTGGTATAGCTCCATTGTCGAACACAGGGAACGAGTTATCGCCTTACTAGAAAACACCCCTTCTTTGAAATCTCATCTAGCAATCGCTATCGATAAAACCTATCCTAAAGGTCGCAAAATTGCCATCAAGGAAAGTAAATTGGCTGACTTTGGAATTGCGATTCCTCCAGAGGAAGCATATCCCTTAGACTGCCCTTTTTCCTTAGAACAGATTCTTGACGAAGATTTCTATGCCTGATAAGTAGGTAGGTGTTAAAAGTTATCAGACACCCCCCTTATTAAGGAGGATCCCCCCGCCTATCGGCACCCCCCTTATCAAGGGGGGCAGGTGGGATCGGCACCCCCCTTATCAAGGGGGGCAGGGGGGATCAGAGGCAAAATCTATCTTCAATTTAATTATGACTACTTACTTAACTCATAAGTAGTCGTGCAAAATTAATTTCTTGGTTAGGATAGGCAAGAGGCAACGGTAAAGAGATTGGGGGAGATTGAGCTAATTTAAGGGTAGGTGTTTAAAATGCGTCTTGGCATAGCTTACAAGCTTTTTTGCCCAACCCTAGTTAATCAGCCTTCAAGAATAAGTAAAAATTATAAATTTAAGGCAAATAATTAAAATATTTAAATATTTGGGGTGATTAGTTAAATGTAACAAGTAAGTTACAACATTTTGATTTTCCCAGAATTTGCCAAAATTTGGCTGTAAATCGGGGTTGCCTACATTTATTAATCTGGTATGATCGTGGTATGCTGTGGGCTTAGTTTAAGCATTAAACCTTAAATCAACGGAAAACCAAGGCAATCAGGGGAATGTGTTGATACTCTTGCCCAAAAAAAGCCCCTAGGGAGGACATTTTTTTGTGTGACAATTTTTGAAGTTTTGTAAAGGCTATTGACTTAAAGCCAGAATTATGAAGGCTGAGAATTTTAGTACAAATGGTCAGGCTCTTTCTTGCTGCTCCTGTCTCCCGACAACGAAAATTTCTTATCTCACCATTGAGATAACTACTCTGAGATGGGCTAAAAACTGGGGCAATGTGGACATCGATCGAAAGACTAAGCTAAACTGGTAATGACTATGTATTAGGGCGGAGGTCAACGGATACAACTATGGACAATTTGGAGGTAAAACAAAAACCGATCCGGTGTTTAGAAGATGCGATCGAAAGGTGTCAAACTTTAGGAATGCGGGTTAGTCGTCAGCGTCGCTATATTTTAGAATTGCTGTGGCAAGCGCAGGAACACCTATCAGCGCGAGAAATTTATGATCGTCTCAATCTGCAAGGAAAAAACATCGGTCATACCTCAGTGTACCAAAACCTAGAGGCTCTATCGGGTCAAGGCATTATCGAATCTGTGGAACGCTGGGACGGCAGACTCTACGGTAACATCAGCGACTCCCACAGTCACGTCAATTGTCTGGACAGCCAACAAATCATCGATGTGCATATCCAACTTCCCCCGGAATTAATTAAACAGGTCGAGGCATCGACGGGGGTAAAAATTACCGATTATCGCATCGATTTCTATGGCTATAAACAAAATAAATGAGCCGGATCACTGTATAATTGCCCCTGTGAATAGTATCCGTTGACAGGCTGCAACTCTTGTGATCGATCGCCCTCTCACCCTAATTATCATCGATAATGACCCGATTTACCGCTTGGGTCTAGTGCAGGCCTTGTCGCGGATAGAAAATATTAGTATCGTCACCGAAGGGGATTTAGAAACAATTTTCGCTTTGACTCTGAATCCCTCCCCCGAAATTATTATTATCGATCCTCTTTTTGATTGGTCTTACTGTGAAATTCTCCACTCTCGCTACCCCGAAAGTAAAATTGTTTTATTAACCTTTCCTCTCGACTCCCGACAGCAACTAATCGCCAGAGAATTAGGCATCGCTGGTTATATTCCCAAAGGCACAAACCTAGAGCAATTTATCACTATTTTAGGGCAAATTTCCCGGGATGAATCCCCGGATGTTGCCCCTTCTGCTCTCACCATTGCTACCCGTCCAAGTTTAGCCCCTAGCCATTGGTTAATCAGTGCTGGCAAAACGGGATTAAATCGCATCGAAAGTGAATTACATTTAATTGATCTGCATCTTAATCAACAGTCTTTATCCGGCTTTGATCGCTTTTATTGGCAGGGGAGAAAACGAGAACTTTTAGCAGCCCTATGGCTAGTGAGAAAACTAATTCCCCTGGAAGGTAGCTCTTACAATTCAGTTTCAGCGACACCTCCGATAATAATTAACAATATCGATCGGGAATTACCAATTTTAAGCCGCGAGCGTCCCCTGTGTGTTTCGGCGGTTTTTGAGTCCACTTTAGCAGTCATTCGATCGCCTTTAATTAATAGAACCAAGATTAGTTTTGAAATTGATGTTTTACAGGATAATCGGCAACGGGAATTATTGTATTTAGTTCTCGATGAAATTCGTAAAAATGTCGATGAAATGAGATATTTACAGGTTAGCAGTGGGGAATTAACCAGTCGCTTAAATCTGATTATTTACGATATCTGGGAGAAAGTTGCGCGTAAATTTTTAGAAATTAATGCCTCGGTTTATGAGGAAATTAGTAAAGGCAGACTTAACGAAATTATTCTGGAAGAAAGAGAGGCAATTCAAACAGAAATCCTCAATAAAATTCCTTTTACTCTTGACTTATTTTCCTATTTAGTGTACGAAAATAGTTTAAATATTGACGGAGTAGGATACCGGGCTAATGCTCCTGAAACCATCGCCAGAGCCGAAATTCTCCTGCAAAATCTCATTCATAATCTTGCCAATGCAGTGACAGTAATTATTCTCAATAACTTCTCGGAATCGGAAAGAATCAAACAAAAACTTTACCGGTCAGAATTTCTCATCGCCAGAAAATTAGCTAAAATCCGCAATGAATTATCTTGGAAATACCGACGGCAACAATACTGGCAAGACCCCAAAGATATATTTGAAAGTCAATATCAATTATTTCACTATGGCGAGGGACAAATCAAATCTTTAGCCATTTATTCCCCCCGACAGGAAGAATTAAATAGTTTAACAGGCATACCCTGGTTAGTTTCGATCGCCTTAGAATTAAGAGACTCTTTATCTCCTCGTTTACGCGCTTTTTTTCGGGTGGTGGGTAAGGGAGTAGTCTATATTCTTATCCAAGTTATCGGTCGCGGTATTGGTTTAGTAGTTCGCGGGGTTTTACAGGGAGTTGGTAACACTTGGCAGGAAGTCAAAGGTAAGAAGGAATTATGAATTATGAATTATGAATTATGAATTATGACTGATAACTGATAACTGAAGTGTCCCTAACTTTTACAATTCCTTGTCAAAACTGTATTTATCGCGAATTTGTCCGACAAAAAACTGTCCTTTCGATGGTGCAGACTGAAAGTCTTTATATACTGCCAAAGGTAGATCATGATAAAGATAGATACCACCGTGATTAAATTCCACTTTCAGAATTTTTTTGTCCTCATCGTAGTCAAAAGATTTAATCGCTGTACTTTGACTTTTTAATAAGGGGAAAGCAATCACATCGCGAATACTGGCAGAATCGGTTAATAACATGATCAGGCGATCGATGCCAATTCCTAAGCCTCCCGTGGGGGGCATTCCGTATTCTAAAGCGGTTAAAAAGTCCTCATCAACGCCTTGGGCCTCTAAGTCTCCGGCCGCTTTTTTGAGTGCCTGTGCTTCCAATCTTTGCCGTTGATCGATGGGATCGGTTAACTCAGAAAAACTATTAGCTAATTCCCGTCCAACCACATATAATTCAAATCTTTCTACGAGGTCAGTTTTTGAGCGATGGGGTTTAGCTAAAGGGGAAATTTCCACGGGAAAATCTAGCACAAAAGTGGGCTGTATTAGGGTTTCTTCGACTTTTTGTTCAAAAGCTTCATTTAAGAGCTTACCGATGGTTTTACAGTCCTCTGGAACGCCAATACCGGCATTTTCTGCGGCAATACGAGCCGACTCGAAATCCTCAAAACTATTAAGGTCAACCCCGGTTATTTCTTGGACTAATTCGTGCATAGTCACTCGTCGCCAAGGAGGAGTTAGGTCAATTTGCGTGTCTTGATAGGTGATTTTCAGCGTACCTAAAACATCTTGTGCAGCGTTAACAATAATGTTTTCGGTTAACTCCATCATGTCATAATAATCGGCATAGGCCTGATAGATTTCGATGGAAGTAAACTCAGGGTTATGTTTAGTAGAAACCCCTTCATTGCGAAAAATTCGGCCTAACTCGAAGACTTTTTCAAAACCCCCGACTATCAATCTTTTTAGATGTAATTCGGTGGCAATGCGGAGATATAACTCCATCTCCAGCGTATTATGATAGGTGATAAACGGTCTAGCATCGGCTCCTCCCGCTTCACTTTGTAGCACCGGAGTTTCAATTTCAATAAAACCTTCTTGGTCTAAATATCTGCGAATGGCAGCGGTAATTTGGGCGCGACGGCGAAAAGTTTGTCGCACTTCCGGATTAACAATTAAATCCACATATCTTTGGCGATAACGTTTTTCTACATCGGTTAAACCGTGCCATTTATCCGGGAGAGGTAAGAGGGATTTGGTGAGAATTTCGTACTGATTTACATAGATAGATAATTCGCCGCGTTCTGTGCGTTTAATCGTCCCTTTTGCCCCTAAAATATCGCCTGTATCGGTTAGTTTAATCACCGTGTTAAAGGCATTCGGCACGGCGGCCATGGTTTCACTAATGCGTTTTTTATCGAGGTATAATTGAATCGTTCCCGTTTCATCTTGCAGGTTAAAAAAGGCTAGTTTACCCATAATTCTTCGGGCAATAATCCGACCAGCAATGGCTACTTCTGTGCTAATTTCTTCTCCCGGTGCTAAGTCGGCATACTGCTCTTGTAATTGTTGAGCGTGAGCGGTAGATTTCCACTGGTAAGCGTAGGGATTTAAGCCAGCTTTTTGCAATCCTGCCACTTTTTCTAAACGAGCGGACCGGATTTCTTCGAGAGTAGAGGAGGGTTGATTTTCAGGATTTTGTGCTTGAGATGCCATCGTTTTCTAAGAGGAACAATTCTGGGAAATTTTTAGTTGTTGGGGATTTCAGTTATCAGATGTGAGTTATCAGTTTACTGTTTACTGTTCACTGCTCACTGAAAAATTATCGTCCCATTTCTCGCTTTAATTTTTTCAATTCTTCTTCCATTTCCCATTCTTTAAATTTTAGATCGAGATTATCGTAGTTCGAGCGCTGATAGTCCGATTCTTGGGGTTGATCCCAAAAAGTGGCTTCCCAGTCACGGGACTGATTTTTAGGGGCTTTTTCGGCTTTAATTTGCACTTCTTGACGACGTTGTTGGATCTGTTGCAGTAACTCTTGGGATTGAGTCAGACGTTTTTTCACCCCTTCCATCCGTCCCCAAAGTTGATTACCCTGACGAAATAGGGCCGCCTCGCGTTCACTGGCAGCCTTAAGCAAGTCCTGCCGTCCAGCGGCCTTAGCCTTATCAATTCTAGCGTGCCAAGTTTGGATATCTTGGGCAGTGGCCAAAATTTGCTGTTCGAGACGTTGACGCTCATTTTCTAGGGCGGTAATCAGTTTAGCAGTATCGCGCTCCTGTTCGCGCAGTTGCTCTACCAGCGCCTGTAATTCTAATTGGGGATGACTTCTGAGAAATTCTTCCAGTTGGGTTTCAAGAAAGCGACTGACATCATCAAATAGATTGCCCATCTGTGCAGTATCCTAAATTTGCAATTAAAGTCTAGGAGCGATTTTAATCCCCCTCTTTTTAGCATAGGCTAGATCAACCGCTCTCAGAAACCTATGATTATCTGGAAAACCTAGGATAATCTGTTCTGTTCCTGCTTCGCAGAATCCCAATAGCCTAAGCTAATGGTTTGTGTGACTCTCCACAGGCGTTGACGGTAGAGCTGACCGCCAGGGACTCGAGATTGATAGCCGCGTTCAAGTCTCTATCAATCTGAGTTCGACACTTTTGACAATGGTATGTCCTTTCTGATAGGGGCATCTTCTGTTGATTGCCACAGTGAGAACAAAGCTGGCTAGAAGGAAACCATCTATCAGCCATTATCAATTTACTGCCATACAACTGGGTTTTATACTCCAATTGACGACGGCATTCGTACAGTCCAGCATCAGCAATTGCATTAGCCAGTCTGTGATTTCTCAACATTCCTGAGACGTTTAAATCCTCTAACACGATGACGCTGTGGTTCTTGGCTAACCATGATGTTAGTTTGTGGATAGTATCATTGCGGATGCAAGAAATTATGTAATGCACTCTAGCTAAAACTTTAACGGCTTTTTTCCTATTGTTAGAACCTTGGGCTTTACGACTGACAGCACGTTGTACATGAGCCAGTTTTCGCTTTAATTTACGATAAGCTTTAGCGTTTTTAAATACTGTACGATCACTACATACTGCTAAAGATTTAATTCCTAGGTCAACTCCAATAGCCTCCCGTTGTTTGATGGTAGGATGGACTTCAACATCATCTATCTTGAAAGCGATAAACCATCTATCAGCTTTTCTAGTTATTCTGACACTTTTAATCCCTCCTGTCGGTAGTTGTTCATAAGTCTTGACCCACCCGATTACAGGCAGTTTGATTCTGTTAGACTCTACTTTGATTGAGCCTTCGAGATAAAACCCATCTTTTACACCTTTTTTCTTAAACTTGGGGGATTTGGCTATCTTCTTAAAACATCTATCCCAAGCTATCCTTAAATCTCTTAACGCTTGTTGAGGGGCGCACTTAGAAGATTCAGACAACCACTCGTTAACAGACTTGACTTCTGCGACAAATCTTTTATGAAGGTCAATAGCTGTAGGGAATTTCTGTTTGTTCTCGGGATTATTCCGGTTATAGTCTAAAATTTCTTGGGTTAGAGCAACACCCCAGTTCCAGGCAAATCTAGCGCAACCACCGTGTTGAGCCATCAGAGATTGTTGTTTGTTGTTAAGTTTTAACTCAGTCTTGAAGCTCAACATTTTTCCTTGTCTCCTCGTAAAGCTTATCTCCTTCTGCCGCTAACCCCTTCATTAACTGCTCGTGCTTTTTGCTTCTAGAGCCGTATAGTCACAGCACTAAATACTGTGATTATCTCCAGAACATCTTGCGCTAATTCCTCTTCAAAGCTTGGTTGCTCTCCTTCTCTCCTTATGAGTTAAAACCAGTCGCTTAATCTGTTTTTTGAGAATCTTCTCCAAGAGAACCATCAGTCCTTTTTTGTGATAGTTCATCCCAGGGCTTAGCTCTCTGCTCTGATTATTTCAGTTTTCCAGCCTTTAGCTGCAGGGAGCATCTCACCTTTGTAACCCCTAAATCAGGTTTTTATGTCAAGCTATTTTGAAAGCCTTGCTAGAAACCAGTTTTAGGGATAAGTATAATTACTCACTTGCATAAATGAGATGCTCCCTAGCTGCACAATAAGCTTCTAACATGGCTTGTTGCCTATCTAGATCGGCTTTTTGGTCATGACTGCTAACTCTTGCATAACCTACTGTTGGAGAATCTCCATTCTCTAGGTTCAATAACTGGTTTACGTCGTAATATCGAGTACCTCCTTGAGTTTTTCTCGCTGGCATAACTTCTCCAGTTACTTCCCATTTTCTGAGCGTATCTGGAGTTGTCCCCAAAATTTTAGCTGCTTCTCCTATCTTGACTAATCTTTTTTCCATAACTGGAGATTAGCATAGATTAGACAAGATTACAAGACTCAGTTAAAATCCCTAGATTTAAATAGGGTTTGCGGCAAAAAGTTTTTCGTGGGGGTAGGGTGTGGGGTGTGGGGTGTAGGGTTTTATTCCCCTCTTTCACTCCAATGGTCAGCACTTTTTGAGGAAAAAAAGTCTAAAAGCCTTATCTAACAATGTTTTTAGATTTATTCAGCAAGACCTAAATATATTTGGGAAAAGTAGTACAAAAATGTTATTCGGCTGCCGGTTAGGGACGGGGAAACCAGTATAATAAAACTAGAGTAATATTTCCTGAAAACCTCTTAATTGTTTGACTTAAGTGACAACTTCACCAGCTTGGACAGAACGTATCGGTTATCAACGGGATTGGGTGTGGCGCGGTTGGCAAATTCGTTATAGTTTTATGCCGGCAAAAAACCCCCAAGATGCCGATAAACCCCCTTTAATTTTACTGCACGGATTTGGAGCGGCGATCGAACATTGGCGCCATAATATTCCTATCCTCAGCCAAAATCATCGAGTTTATGCGGTAGATTTATTAGGTTTCGGTGGTTCCCGCAAAGTGCAGGTTCCCTATACCGTTAATCTTTGGGTGGAACAGATACACGATTTCTGGCAAACTTTTATCAATAGACCGGTGGTATTAGTGGGAAATTCGATCGGTTCTTTAGTTAGTATGGCCCTAGGGGGTAAATACCCAGAAATGGTAGCCGGATTAGTTATGCTCAGTTTACCCGATGTCAGCCGTCGGCGGGAAATGATCGCCAATTGGTTATTAAATATCGTCACTCCCATCGAAAACTTTTTCACTTCTCCTTGGCTATTAAAACCGATTTTTTACTATCTGCGTCGTCCGCAAGTCTTGAAAAAATGGACAGGAATCGCCTACGAAGACAAGAAAGCAGTCAGCGACGAATTAGTACAAATTATCGCCGCCCCAACCTTAGATGAGGGGGCAGCCGAGGCCTTTATTTCCCTAGCACAAGCTGTCAATCATCCCGAATATTGTCCACCGGCAAAGTTGATTTTACCACGCTTAGAAATCCCGATTTTATTATGTTGGGGCAAACAAGATCGCATGGTTCCCGTCCAGTTAGCTCCTGGTTTTGTTTCCCTTAATCCTAGGATTAAATATGTAGAATTTGACCGGGCCGGTCATTGTTTACAGGATGAATGTCCTGACCGTTTTAACCCAATTTTATTGGAGTGGCTAGAATCTGTCCCTGTTCTTTGAGAGAATAGGGAGAGTGATTGTTGGTGATAGTCCTATGCAAACCTTGGAATCGACGCTCAAACCCCCCGCAACTGCCTCCGAATTCGACACCACGATTCACCGACGCAAAACCCGTCCCGTCCGGGTAGGTAGCGTTACCATCGGTGGTGGTCATCCCGTGGTCGTGCAGTCGATGATTAACGAGGATACCCTTGATATAGATGGTTCCGTGGCCGGTATTCGTCGCCTCCATGAAGTCGGTTGTGAAATTGTCCGTGTCACCGTGCCGAGTCTGGCCCACGCCGCCGCCTTGGCTAAAATTAGGGAAAAACTGCTGGCCACCTATCAACCCGTACCGTTAGTAGCCGATGTGCATCACAACGGGATGAAAATCGCCCTAGAAGTGGCCAAGCACGTCGATAAAGTGCGGATTAACCCCGGTTTGTACGTTTTCGAGAAACCGAAGGCCGACCGCAGCGAGTATAGTCAAGCAGAATTTGATGAAATTGGCGAAAAAATTGCCGAAACCCTGAAACCTTTGGTGATTTCCCTGCGAGATCAAGATAAAGCGATGCGAATCGGCGTTAACCACGGTTCTCTGGCCGAAAGAATGCTCTTTACCTACGGCGACACCCCCGAAGGAATGGTACAGTCGGCTTTAGAATTTATCCGCATCTGCGAATCCCTCGATTTTCGCAATCTGGTGGTTTCCCTGAAAGCTTCCCGCGTGCCGGTGATGGTGGCCGCCTATCGTCTCATGGTTAAGCGCATGGACGAGTTAGGTATGGATTATCCCCTGCATTTAGGTGTTACTGAGGCAGGAGATGGGGAATACGGACGAATTAAATCCACTGCCGGGATTGCCACTCTCTTAGCGGACGGTATCGGTGATACGATTCGCGTTTCTCTGACGGAAGCTCCCGAAAAGGAAATTCCCGTCTGTTACAGCATTCTCCAGGCCCTGGGACTGCGGAAAACCATGGTCGAATACGTTGCCTGTCCTTCCTGTGGTCGCACTCTTTTTAATTTAGAAGATGTCCTGCAGCAAGTGCGCGCAGCGACTCAACACCTCACCGGACTAGATATCGCCGTTATGGGTTGTATTGTCAATGGACCGGGAGAAATGGCCGACGCAGACTATGGTTATGTGGGGAAACAGGCCGGTTATATCTCCCTTTATCGCGGTCGCGAGGAAATTAAACGCGTCCCCGAGAGTGAAGGTGTAAGGGAGTTGATTAATTTAATTAAAGCCGATGGCCGTTGGGTAGAACCTTAATTAGTTTTACCGGTAGGGGTTGACATCTATTCAACCCCCGATCATCGGCGAGAATTTGTTACAATGGAAAGCTTGCTAGAAATTGCCGCCCCAGAGAGTCCATGCTACCTACACGCGATTGTGTTCGTCAAACCCCCGCTTACACTCCGGGAGAACAGCCCCAAAGCGCGGGATTTACCAAACTTAACACCAATGAGAATCCCTATCCCCCACCGGCGGAAATTTTTGCCCACCTGCAAGAGCAATTAGAGAAAGTCCGACTCTATCCCGATCCTATCTCCAAAGAGTTACGGCAAACGGCGGCGGAATTATACGGCATAACAGCCGATCAGATAATCGCGGGTAATGGCTCCGATGATATACTTAATATCGCCCTGCGAACTTTTGTTAACCCTGGCGAAAGCGTCGCTTTTTTAGATTTAACCTATTCCCTTTACGAGACAATTGCTCGGGTACACGGGGCAAATATTATCGAATTTCCCACTAATGATAAATTTGCATTAGCAGGACCGATTATTTGTCCGCAAGCGAAATTAATTTTTCTCGCTTCTCCTAATCCTCCCCTCGGTAAACATCTTGAGCGCGACTATTTAGAAGCCACCTGTGCCAATGCGTCGGGAGTGGTATTAATTGATGAAGCTTATGTGGATTTTAGTGATGACAATCATCTCGATTTTCTCTCCCGTTACGATAATGTCATCATTAGTCGCACTATGTCGAAAAGTTATAGTTTAGCGGGGTTAAGAGTCGGTTTCGGTTTTGCTTCCAGGGCAATTATCGAACAGATGGATAAGGTGCGTGATTCCTATAATTTAGATCGCATCGCTCAAACTTTAGCCACAGCAGCTTTTAAACACCATAATTATTTTGAGCAAGTTTGGCAAAAAGTCCGTCAAACCCGCGGCCGTTTAATTACTTCTTTGCGCGAGTTGGGATTTATTGTTTTTGACTCGGAAGCTAATTTTATCCTCGCTTCTCCCCCGCACATTAGTGCCAGTGAGTTATATAATCAACTGAAAGAGCGTCAGATATTAGTGCGATACTTTAAACATCCTCGCATTAAGAATTATGTGCGGATTTCTATCGGGACCGATGGGGAGATTGATCGCCTTTTATCTGCTATTCAAGAGATTATGGGAACTAATTAATATCGATTTACGTCGGGGTTTTATTAGCACTTGAAACCCTGATAACTTCTCGAAAAAAAGGCTAGATCGAGCGGAACAAAGCAGCGACAAACAAGGGTCTAATGACCTGTCGTTTCTCCCGATTACTAGCCTTGGCTATCAAGATTATTAGTCCGACAAAAGGATTAAATACTAGCGCGCAAATTTTTGAACTTATGCAATTTTATCCCCAAGGAATTACAGTTCAAGAATTGAGTGATCGCTTAAATCGTCCCGTTTCTATGCTCAATCTTTGTCTAAAATCTTTGGTCGCTTCTAAAAAAATCGTGGCCAGAAAAAATCATAATCAGTGGGTTTATACTGTTGATCAAAAAGCTTAGTTTGTCCAGATAAGCATACTTAAGATATAGAAAAAGTGTTTATTATTAACCCTATTGCTGAATAACTATTTTAGGCTGTAGGTAGTATTCATCTTCTCGGACAACTATCTCAGCAATGCCGAGAAATTGAGCTTCTAAAGACTCCACAGCCACCAGAGAACCAAT
This sequence comes from Microcystis sp. 0824, assembly GCF_003112475.1. Classification (NCBI taxonomy): domain Bacteria; kingdom Bacillati; phylum Cyanobacteriota; class Cyanophyceae; order Chroococcales; family Microcystaceae; genus Microcystis; species Microcystis sp. 0824. The sequence continues at coordinate 42,195 of NZ_BDSM01000050.1, forward strand.
CATAACATTTGCATCGGTGAGATTAATTTTTCTGCCGTGAAACCAATCGATAACTCTCTCTGATGTCAAAGAAATCCAGTCTAGATGCGCCAAGGCAATGCGAGGCGAAATTAAACCCTCGGAATTAGCCATTAAAGCTTCCAGATTAATACTATCGGCTAATTGAAAACCACAGCTTTCCGTACGAGTTAAACCGGCTAAAGTGCCACCCACAGCTAACACCTTGCCCAAATCTCTGGCCAGGGAACGGATATAAGTCCCCGATCCACAGTGAATATCTAGCTCTATTTGCGGAAATTCCCCCTCTAACCAGCCTAAAACCGTAATTTGGTCAATTTTGACCTGACGAGGCTCCACTGCGATTATTTCCCCTTTGCGAGCCAATTCGTAGAGACGGCGACCATCCTTGTGAATAGCACTATACATCGGCGGAATTTGGGCAATATTGCCAATAAATTCCGCTAAATACGGCTTAACTGCCTCTAAAGTTAAATCGCCACAGGGACAAGTGGCGATCGCTTTTCCAGTAATATCATCGGTATCGGTGCTGAGTCCTAACTGGATTTTGGCCCGATAAGCCTTATTTTCGGGGAAATAGGGCAGTAATCGGGTGGCAGACCCGACGGCAATCGGTAAAACTCCCGTAGCCATAGGATCTAAAGTTCCGCCATGGCCAACTCGTTTTGTCTTCAGAATTTTTCGGACTTTGGCCACACAATCATGAGAAGTCCAATCGGGGGGTTTATTGAGATTTAAAAAGCCAAACATTATAAATTATGAATTATGAAGTGGGGTGGGATGATGGGGAGAATAGATAAAAGCAATCTCCTCAATTCTGAATACTGACGGCTGATAGCTAAAAATCTGACGTATTATATAATTGCATAACTTCGCTTAAAGGTAAACGGGAACGAACACCGAGGGAAAGGTCAGAAAAATGACCCAGATCATAATGATCAACGGCAGCGCGAGCAATCATAGCGGCGTTATCGGTACAGAGTTTAAGCGGCGGAAAATAGACGGTTAAATCATGATTTTTGGCGGCAGTTTCCAGATGATTTCTCAAGGCACTATTAGCCGCCACTCCTCCCCCGATCGCGATAGTTTTTAAGCCATAATCTAAGGCACAATTGATTGTCCGACGGGTTAAACTTCTGGCTACCGTATCTTGAAAACTAGCGGCTATATCAGCTACGGGTAAATGATCCGGCTCGAATTTCTCTACTAAGCGCAAAACAGCAGTTTTTAAACCGCTAAAACTGGAATCGTAGGCATGAAAACCGCCGGTTGGTAAAGATATTTTACCTTCAGGTAAGGCAAAAGCTTGCGGATTACCATCTTTAGCCATGCGATCAATTATCGGACCTCCCGGATAACTTAAGTTTAATAATCGTGCCACTTTATCAAAAGCTTCTCCGGCTGCATCATCTCTAGTGGTTCCTAATTGTTGATATTTACCGCAGGCCTGCACATGGATTAAACTGGTATGACCCCCGGAGACTAAAAGAGATAAAAAAGGAGGTTTAAGATCGGGTTGAGCGAGATAGGAAGCATAGATATGACCTTCGAGATGATGAATGCCGATAAAGGGTTTATCCTGGACAATAGCCAGGGTTTTGGCTGCTGTCATTCCCACCATTAAAGCACCTACTAAACCGGGAGCAACTGTGGCGGCTATTCCATCAATTTCTGACCAAGTTAAACCCGTTTCTTGCCAAGCTTTTTCTAGACAAAAATTAATGGTTTCTAGGTGTTGTCGAGAGGCCATTTCTGGCACAACACCGCCATAGAGACGATGGAGATCAATTTGAGAAAAAACTACACTACTCAACACATGGTTATTGTTAACAATAGCCACAGCCGTTTCATCGCAACTGGTTTCGATCGCTAAGATAATTGTCATGATTTAATCAGTAATAGGACAAAATTAAATTCTTGGTTAGGATAGGCAATGGGCAATAGACAATAGGCAAAAGGTAGTTAGATATGTGTAATTAATTTTGCTTAAGTACTTAATTAAAATTAAAGTTATCATTCAGCAATTTCCATAGCCACCACCGCCGGGGGTTTCAATAATAAAAACATCACCGGGATTCATTTCTACAGTAGCGGTACCGGACAATTCTTCGATAGTTCCATCGTTTCTTTCCAAGGCATTACGTCCTATTTTACCAGCTTTTCCTCCCGCTAGTCCAAAGGGAGGAATCCGGCGATTACTAGATAAAATATTAGCAGTCATGGACTCTTGAAATTTAATCCTTCTAATTACACCATCACCTCCAGAATATTGTCCCTTACCGCCACTATCTTGGCGAATGCTAAAACTTTCTACTAACACAGGATAGCGCATTTCTAATACTTCCGGATCAGTGAGACGGGAATTAGTCATTTGGGTTTGTACGGCAGCAGTTCCCGCAAAATTTGCCCCCGCACCAGAACCGCCGCAAATAGTCTCATAATATTGATATTCTTGGTTGCCAAAAGTGAAATTATTCATCGTCCCTTGACTGGCTGCTTGAATACCTAAAGCACCGTATAAAGTATTAACTATTGCTTGGGAAGTTTCCACATTTCCCGCTACCACGGCTGCTGGATAAACAGGATTAAGAAAACAACCAGATGGGATAATTAAATGGAGGGGTTTGAAACAGCCAGCATTTAAAGGAATTGCCTCCTCCACAAGGGTACGAAAAACGTATAAAACCGCCGCTCTTGTCACTGCCAGGGGTGCATTAAAGTTATTATTTAACTGGTTAGATGTGCCAGTAAAATCAATGGTTGCTTGACAATTATCAATATCTATGGTAATTCTGACCTTGATGACAGCACCGCTATCTAGATAATAAGTAAATTCACCATCTTTCAGGACAGATATAGCTTTTCTAACCGCCAATTCGGCATTATCTTGAACGAACTGTTGATAGGCTTTAACCATAGCTAATCCGTAGCGATCAACCATATTATGTAATTCTCTTTCTCCCTTGGCATTAGCGGCTATTTGTGCTTGAAAATCGGCAATATTTTGAGGGATATTGCGTGCAGGAAAAGGACTATTAGTTAAGTGATTAATTAATTCTTGTTCCCGAAACTGTCCCGCCGCTACCAGCAAAAAATTATCGAATAAAATTCCTTCTTCACTAATATGGACAGAGTGGGGAGGCATAGAACCGGGAGTAATGCCACCGATATCAGCTTGATGTCCCCGGGAGGCAAGATAAAATAATATTTCCTGATTTTGACGGTTAAAAATAGGACTAATTACTGTGACATCTGGCAGGTGAGTACCGCCATTATAAGGATTATTAGCTAGATAAACATTCCCGGGACGAATCGTCTCCCTTTTATCCTGAATTAAGCTTTTGACACTATCGGCCATAGAGCCTAAATGGACGGGAATATGAGGAGCATTAGCGATTAAATTTCCCACCTCATCAAAGATAGCACAGGAGAAGTCTAGACGCTCTTTAATATTGACACTTGCTGCCGTATTTTGCAGAGTAATACCCATTTCTTCGGCAATAAATTGATAGAGATTTTTAAAGATTTCCAGATAAATAGGATCGGCAACGGTAGTTATTTCTGTGCGGTGAGAATCTAGAGGGGACATAGGAAAATCAGTTATCAGTTATCAGTTATCAGTTATTAGTTATTAGTTATCAGTTATTAGTATATCCCCTACAAAAGTAAGTTATCGAGCCGCTATCGGGCTAAAATATCGAAAATATCAGATAAATTTGACCTAATTGTGGTTTTTATAGATAGGGTGCTTGTCTCTTGTCTTTTTTTATCCTCCTGTCTCGGAGTTTACTGTCTGCTCACCTAACGGAAGATTTTTGATTTTTGGAGCAGCTCCACTGATAGGAGCTAACTGAGATATAATCGCAGTCAGTACCAGAGGGTAAATTATGGATAAAACCAGCTTGATCGATAAAGTAAAACAAATGGCTAATAAACGCGATTATTTACTGCAATTGCGCGATAAACCCGACATTGGGGGTCTGAGATTAGATGTTAATCAAGCTCTTGAGGAGTTGGATGAATTACTCGATGAGTTTCAAGCAACTTTTCCTGAAGAAAAACTTAGTTAACTATCCGACTCGACGGAATTGAGATTTGTCCGATTGTGCTAATTTTCCCAAGTCATCGATCGCTTTGATCAGATCTTGGGAAGATATATCTTTAGAGCAGTATAGGTCAAAGGCTGTACTTTGATGATTTTTTTCCATTGGAGGCTTTGGCAAGGAACTATAGGCAATAATGCGAATATGGGGGTCGAATTGTTTGATTTGAATAGCGGCGCTGTGTCCATCTAAGACAGGCATCCGTATATCTAAAATAATTACATCTGGTTGACAACTTTTCGCCAAGTCGATCGCCTGTTGACCATTAACCGCAATTCCCACCGCCTGACAATGCTGCTGCTTGGAAATTAAAATCTTGAGTCCTAAACAAGTTAGCTCGTGATCGTCGGCAATTAAAACTTTAATTGGTTCTATCGGCTTCATTATAATCATTTTCCTATACTTGGAGGTCTCACTTCTTATCATTGTAGGGGCTGTTGGTCTTTTGGTCTTCACTTCAGGACACTTCTCATCACCCCATCACCCCCGCAACGCGCACGAAGTGGTCTCCCCATCTCCGGCGCTCCCACTGTTGACTTAAAACCCCCCACTGAGCGCTGATCACTGAAAAAGGCCTAACTTTGGGCAAAAATCTGGTTTGTGTCCCCTCTTAGCGATAAAATTTCTACATCTGGACCGTCGAAGAGTATAAGTTTTGTAAAGTAAAATTAAGAAGGGAGACAAATTTAAGATGGCCAACTTATGGAAGTAACTTTTACCGCTGCCGAATCCCTAGAAATTTTTGTTGCTGAACAAACCATCCCGATTCAGCATTATCTGCGCCAACCGCAAAGATTAGTACAGGCTATCGTTGAGACTAGCTTAACGGAACACTTGTCTGAGAATCGGTTTCGCCTAAAAATGCGTCCCCTCAACTTCTTGGATCTGTACTATTTTCAGCCCACAGTTATTCTCAATGTCTGGGCTACCTCTGGGGGGACGGTATTTTTGCAATCAGAAGACTGTCAGATCAAAGGTATTGATTATATCAACGATCGCTTTAGCCTCAATGTTCAAGGCAAACTCGCTCCGGTGGAAAAAAATAATCAAACCTATCTAGCGGGGAAAGCCAATCTTGAGGTGAAAGTCGCTCTACCACCGCCATTATGGTTAACCCCGCGTCCCTTGTTAGAAATCACCGGCAATAGTCTCTTAAAAGGGGTTTTATTGCGGATTAAACAGCGTTTAATGAGTCAATTGTTGCAAGATTACCAACAATGGGCTAAACAGGACATTATTGCCCAAAATTACCCCGAAACCATTCTCGATCTCTCCCTTAGTTAAATAAAAATATGAGTTGGACAAAAGTATTATCTGTAGATTCCCTTGCCCCCGGCACCCGTCAAGTGGTAAAAGTGGGGGACAGTTCCATTCTCTTGATTAACAATAACGGTCAATTCCACGCCGTCGGTAATCGTTGTCCTCATTTAAAATTATCGATGACGAAGGGCAAAATTACCGAAGACGGCGCGATCGTTTGTCCCTGGCATCGTAGTTCTTTTGATCTATGTACTGGTGCTGTCAAGGACTGGATTACCTGGCCCCCTGTGGTTAACAAAGCGATGGCGGCAGTTTCTCAACCCCAAGCTTTACCCGTTTATCCCCTCCGCATCGAAGACGGCAGCATCTGGATAGACGCATAACCGCTCACCGAGGGGGGGTTTTGGGCAACCTAAAGAGCAGTTGCTTTAACCGACAATTGGTTAATCTTTGAGAATGTCAAACCCTACCGCGCTCCCTTCCATAAAAACCCAGTTATGGACTGTTCCCCCCCTCCGCTCTCATAGTAGGTTGATTCAAGGTAGGGTTGATTCATGAATCAACCCTACCCCGCTCCGGTGATCCCCACTCTCCTATACTTTTTAAATAGGATTTTAGTATAAAATCCCGTCATGTCAGCCTAGGAGCGGAAGGCTTTGCAGTAGAAATAATAAGCCAGAGCTTATTTAATACAAGTGTTTGCCTATTTTAGCCAAGAATTATTAACCCTAATTGGTTCCGTTTAAAAGTTGAGAACGAAGCAAATCGATCGCATCTAAATAACTCGGCATCGGTTCATCACCCAACAGGCAAGCACTGCGATCCACGCTAATCATATCATCACCCCAAAATACTTGACCCAGAGGAATAGATTTTCCTCGATCCGGTCGCCAATTGCTACTAAAATATTTGAGATTAGCGTCCACCACTGCCCCATCAAAAAGATGACCGATACAAAAATAAACATCCTGTAAAATTAGCGGTACGGAGGGGCGATGTAATTGCCCCCGCGAGTTGGGACTACGGGCTTTATAATGACTACGGGGAAAGAGTCCATAGAGATTTTTTAAAGAAGCAGAAATCAGGGGTTTATCCTTTAAATGGGTGCGTTTTAAGGTTCCAATCGTGATCCGACAATCCACTTCTTCGATAATTTTAGGGGCAAACATCGAGGGAAAACGCACAGGAAAAGGGGAAAGATTCGGATATTCTTGCTGTGGTAAACTATCAGCATCAATAATATTTATTCCAGGATCGAGAATAGATTTTACCCCCAAAATATCGATAATTTCTCTCAAAGAAATAGCAGAACAAACTCCCTCTACCAAGATAATTTCTGCCCCTGGATTTACCCCTCTCAATCCTCGCAAAACTTGACTTAATACCGGCAGACTAACCGTTACTGGTGGTGGCACAGGATAACCTAAATTAGGTTTAATTAAAATACGTTTAGCTGTGATAGCTGCCCGGGGAGGTTGATAAACAAAATCCGCCATAGCTGAATTTTTTACCCCAGCAGTAATTGAGGATTGGATAATCATAGAAAAGAAAATAAATCAATGGGAAGCTGACAGATTAGCCAGATCATTTAGGGAGTTTACCTGCTGTAAAGCTTGCCAGATTACCCCAGAATCAGCCCCAGGAAAATGGCTATTTTCACTAATATAACGCTTCCAGGCCTTAGTTCCGGGCTGACCGGCAAAAAGCTGTAAAAGATGCTTGCTGATCTGGTGTAATTTATAACCTTTACTCACCCACTCATCGATGTAGGGAAGCATTTTTTTGATTACTTCTTCCCGGGTAGGAGGAGTAACCGATTCCCCATAAAAATCTCGATCGACTGTGGCAAATAAATAGGGATTATCGTAGGCTGCCCGACCGATCATAACTGCATCTACTAATTGTAAATGTTGTCTAGCCTGTTCTAAATTAATGATACCGCCATTAATTTCAATAAACAAATGGGGAAACTGATTTTTTAGGCGATAAACATCATCGTAACGTAAAGGGGGAACGGTGCGATTTTCCTTAGGACTTAATCCCTGTAACCAAGCTTTCCGCGCATGGATGGTAAAACGTTGACAACCCGCATCCGCGACAATACGGACAAAATTGACCATATTTTCGTAACTATCCTGATGATCAATGCCAATTCTCTGTTTTACAGTCACGGGAATCGATACAGCTTGATTCATTGCCGATATTCCCCTCGCGACTAATTCCGGGTTAGCCATTAAACAAGCGCCGAAATTGCCCTCTTTTACCCGAGAACTAGGACAACCCACATTGAGATTTACCTCGTCATAACCCATATCTTCTGCTATTTTAGCACATTCTGCCAAAAGATAGGGATTATCACCCCCTAACTGCAAAGCTAGAGGTTTTTCTGCTAGGGAGAACCCCAGCAACTTATAGCGATCGCCGTGTTTAATCGCCATCGTTGTGATCATTTCCGTGTAGAGAAGGGGACGACGGCTAATTTGTCGCAAAAAATAGCGAAAATGGCGATCGGTATAATCCATCATCGGCGCCACACTTAAAATACTGCCCATTTTCCCCTTGATTTTTTCGCTGATCGGGACATTCTCTGGTGAACCCCAGAGAATAACCAGTCTTCCTCTCAACATATTTTAAAGCTTTTTGGTAAGTAGGTAGGCGTTAAAAATTATCAGACACCACCCTTATCAAGGGGGGACTAAGGGTAGGGTTGATTCATGAATCAACCCTACTATGAATCAACCCTAGGACTAAGGGGGGATCGAACCTAAAATCTATTTTTAATTTAATTATAACCAGCTACTTAAGTTGACTATCTAAATTACTGGTTAACACTGCACCGGAGAAAGGAGAAGGGGACTTTTTTGACTTATCTCCGCAGGATATTTGATCCTTTAATCGTGTCGCGGATGACGATTTTTTGTTCTTTGGAATAACCAGCAAAAGAACGCGTAGCAAGTAACTCGATTTCTACCCCAGTACCCGATCGCAAAGATTCCACAGGTAAGGGTAATTGACCGATATCCAGAATAAATTGATTGCCGTCCTGTCGGACTAAATTAGCGGGCATATCTCCTTCATAGCGAGTGACAAAATCAGTTCTGGGACTGGTTTGCAGGTCGTCTGCTTGCCAACGAGTGACGCGATAACGCACTTTAAATTTAGTGCCGATTAAATTCGATTGGGAAGCTTTATCTTCAAGAAAAAGCCTTAAATCAGTACCATTTCCTGTAATACCTTTTGCTTCTAATTGGGTGACATCTCGTTCAAAAACAGCATTATAAACGACAAATTCCGTAACATTATTGCGTTTTTGAGTGGTTCCCTCGATCCACAATTCACTGGGGACAGTTACCCTCATTTCCTTTTGAGCATCGAGGGTTAAAGTAAAACGCTGATTAGCAAACCGGTTAAACTCTTGGGGCGCATTCCAAATTAAAATAAAAGAACGTTCCGATCGATCTACTAAAATCCGATATTGATCATCGATCAGGGAACCGGGGGCAAATAAAGACACTGCCCCGGTGCGAGTTTCCCAACTATTTTTAGAGAGAATATAACCCCGTTCTTTTAACTCCGAAAGGGGAACAGTTGCGCTCGGTTGATCGGCAGTTAAAGGGCGATCGATTTGAATTAAAGTTAACTGTCCTAAACGTCCCCCGCGACCGTTACGACCACTATTACCCGTCGCCCCATCCAGACCATCCTGACAGCTAAATTCTCTAGTGGTACAGCTATAATTGGCATCACCCGGCCTACCGCTGCAGGTTTGAATTGTCCAGAAAGGTCGGGAACAGCGACAACCCTTGCCCCCCTGACCTCCTTGACCCCCAAAACCCCCGGCGCCTCCGGCCGCATTGACCGTTACTTGTCTTAAAAAATCTAAATTAGTGGCATAGAGGGTTAAAGCGCCGCCATTGCCCCCATCACCCCCATTACCCCCATTGCCACCGTTACCACCACCGGCCGCCTGAAGATTTCGTGTGACGTTGCTCGGTTGACCGCTACAGTTGCCATCGCTGCCATTGCCGCCATTTTCCCCATTGACCCCTTTTTGTCCCGAAATATCGAGTTTTAGGGGAGAACCATCGAGAAAAAGGGTTAAACTGTCACTATTTTTGCCTTGGCTGCCGATCTTGCCAGCTTTTCCGCTTTGTCCCTGTTTACCGAAAGTTTGTACATCGGAACTTTGGGCTAACCAGGAACAGCGATCGCCCGTCACCGTAGGGGGCATTAGGTACGGTAAAGGGAGAAAAAAGGTGAATATTAATGATTTAGCCCAGAAATTCATGATTTTAGCGAATTTATCCGCAAAGACTCCGATCAATTCCCTCTTGATGACTTTTAGATCTAGATTTTTGTTTCCCCTCTATCAATAAGGTACGCTATCATCCTACACTTACTTTGAGAAGGAAACAGCCAATCGCGAGGGTTACGCGCGTGAAAAAAGTATTAGCTATTATCTTAGGTGGCGGGGCCGGAACTCGCCTTTATCCGTTAACGAAACTGCGGGCAAAACCTGCCGTCCCCCTAGCGGGAAAATATCGCTTAATCGATATTCCCGTCAGCAATTGTATTAACTCCCAGATTGACAAAATCTATGTGTTGACGCAATTTAATTCCGCTTCCCTCAATCGTCACCTCAATCGTACCTATAATTTTACGGGTTTTAGTGATGGTTTCGTGGAAGTTTTGGCTGCTCAACAAACCATGGAGAATCCTCAATGGTTCCAAGGCACGGCCGACGCGGTACGACAGTATATTTGGACGATGAAGGATTGGGATATCGATGAATATCTCATTCTCTCGGGAGATCATCTCTATCGCATGGACTACAGCAAGTTCATCGAACGCCATCGGGAAACCAACGCCGATATCACTTTATCGGTAGTTCCCATCGATGAACGTCGGGCCTCCGCTTTTGGGGTGATGAAAATTAATGATTCGGGGCGAATTGTCGATTTTTATGAGAAACCCAAAGGGGCAGAATTGGAAAGAATGCGGGTAGATACGACGATTTTAGGCTTAAGTCCCGACCAAGCTCGTCAAAGTCCCTACATTGCTTCCATGGGAATTTATGTCTTTAAAAAGAATGTTTTAATCGATCTGCTCGATGCCAATAAAGAACAGACCGATTTCGGCAAGGAAATTATTCCCTCGGCGGCTAAAGACTACAATCTTCAGGCTTATTTATTTAAGGGTTACTGGGAGGATATCGGGACGATTGAAGCCTTTTATGAGTCTAATCTCGCCCTGACCCAACAACCCAATCCCGCCTTTAGTTTCTACGACGAAAAAGCCCCCATCTATACCCGTTCTCGCTATCTGCCACCCACAAAAATGCTCAATTGTACGGTGACAGAATCGATGATTTCTGAAGGTTGTATTCTCAAAGAATCTCGCATCCATCACTCGATTTTAGGTATTCGTAGTCGAGTCGGCAAAGACTGCACGATCGAGGATACAATGCTGATGGGAGCCGACTTTTATGAGTCTTTCCCCGAACGGGAAAGTCTGATCGGAAATGCCAAAATTCCCGTGGGTATCGGTCCCGGTTCCACTATTCGTCGGGCAATTGTGGACAAAAATGCTCGCATTGGTTCCAATGTTTTAATTGTTAACAAAGATCGTGTGGAAGAAGCTAATCGCGAAGATTTAGGTTTCTATGTTCGCAGCGGCATCGTGGTTATTTTCAAAAATGCCACTATTCCCGACGGGACAGTAATTTAATCTATCAGTTATCAGTTATCAGTTATCAGTTATCAGTTTTTCCATTTTTCTAGTTATTATCGCTTGAATATAGCCGCAGGCTGATGGCTTCAGCTAATTACCTAGACAATTCCCTTGAAATCCTATCCTTTTCTAGAAGTGATAGCAAAATCTCCCGAGCAGCTCCTCTGAAAATCAGAAAAATTTCTATATTTTTGCATCCGATTCTAGGTTTTCAATTAACCTTAAATTAAAAGCCTAGGGCTTAGATATAAGCCATTCAAAGGATATTTATGAAAGCCAAAATTGCGATCGCTTGTCAGGGAGGCGGCAGTCAAACTGCTTTTACTGCTGGTGCATTAAAAGCATTATTTGACAATAAAGTGCAAGATTACTTTAATATTGTCAGTCTCAGTGGTACTTCTGGCGGTGCTATCTGTGCCTTTTTCACTTGGTATGCTCTCAAAAAAGGTGATAGCATCGTTTGGAAAAGAATGATTGATTTTTGGGAAGATAATAGCGCTCAAACTCCCCAAGAAAAGCTATTTAATGACTCAGCTATTAAAGCTCTAGAATTAGCCAGCAAAGGATTAATTCCCCAGTATAATCTCAGTCCTTACTCTCCGATTACTAAAACCTTATTTTCCCTAGCTACCTACGGTTTACGCAGTCGCTTTACCAACTTTGATCAGTTACTAAGAGCGCATATTGATTTCTCGGAATTAGCCACTTGGGGAGCTAAACCAGAACCACCAATTTTATTAATGGGGGCCTGTAATGTCCTCACAGGAAAATTAAGTAAATTTAACTCGCGCCAGGAAGCAGTTAAAATTGAACATATCCTAGCTTCTGCCTGTGTTCCTAACATTTTTCCTGCCGTCACCATTGAAACTATGGCCTACTGGGATGGACTATTTTCCGATAATCCCCCCATCCGTTCTTTAATTCGCCGTGAATTTGTTGGAGTCGAAAATATTCCCGATGAAATTTGGGTAATTAAAATTAATCCCACCTCTAGAGATAAGATCCCCGTGCAATCCGATGATATTGCTGATCGCCGCAATGAATTAGAAGGCAATGTTTCCCTATTTCAAGGTCTCGATCAGATTGATTTTCTCAATCAATTATTTCTCAAAGGAGCCTTTAAAGAGGAATTTTTGCGGGAGATCGCCTTAACAGAACCATTTAAAATTCCTAAATCTTTCCCGGAAGATCCCGATCAAGATTACCATATTCCTATGATCGAAATGTCGGCGGAATTAGCCAATAGTCTCAACTACGAAAGTAAACTTGATCGCTCTCCTGCCAATATCCAGCGTCTGATCGCTGACGGCGAAAAACAGGGAAAACAGTTTCTAGAACATCGACTAAAAGCTATGGGTTTAGGATAATTTTTGAGGTTTCAAAAACGGCAAAAATAAGGATTAAATGGCATGAAATCTGTCAATAGACTATTTAATTGATTATTATTCATTCTTAATTCTCCTGACTACTGACTACTGGCTACTGACTCCTAACCCTAACAACAATTTTTGATTTTTACAAGAGGTCTAATAATCACTGATTTTCATTGACTAATACCCGTCCAGATAGATCGTAAATCATAATATCCCATTGCCCATTTTTTGCCACTTCAAAAGCCACTTTAGAACCATCGGCACTGATGATCGGATTGCGTACTTCCGCGAGGAGATCGGGAGCAATTTCCCTTCTCTGTTGAGTTTGTCGATCGTACAGATAAATAGCCGTTTTTCCCTGACGACTAGCAGTAAAAACGATATAACGACCATCTTCACTAATGGAAGGACTAGAAGCGATCTGATCGAGAGAATTTAGGCCGGGTAAAGGCAGTAAACGGCGATCGATGGCATCAAAAAGATAGATAGCTTGGGAACCATTGCGATCGGAAGCAAAAACGAGATAGCGAGAGGCAAGATAGGGAGTTAATTCACTAGCAGCACTGTTTAAACTTCTCCCCCCTCGATCGAAAGGAAAAGACAATAAACTGGGATAACCCGCACATCCAGTTAACAAACTAATTACGGCAACAAGACTAATAAAAAAATAAACCTCTTGCATAATTAATTTTTGATGGTTCAAAAACGGGAAAAATAAGGATTAAATTGCACAAAATCCTTAAATAGACCATTTAATTGATTATTATTCATTCTTAATTCTCCTGACTCCTGACTCCTGACTCTAACAACAATTTTTGATTTTTACAAGAGGTCTAATGACGTTTCACGGTTTGGGACTGTCAACGGGACTGCCATCGGCAATATCTAACTCGATATTCGGACCGCGATCGAGAACCTCCACATCCCATTGTCCCCGACGAGCGGACTCAAAGACAAGATAACGACCATCGGGACTAAGACGGGGATTTCGCAACCAACCGCGATAATTTTGACTCAATAACTCAGAGCGATCGGTAATGCGATCATATAAAGCGATGACGGGACGACCTTCAATAATCACCACATAAGCCAGATAACGCCCCGTTTGGCTTAAACTGGGGCTATCGGTAATTTCTTGACCCGTATATAATCCCCCTAGGGTCTGGTATTGTTTTGTCTGCAAATCATACAGCAGCATTTGATTAGTACCGCGACGATTAGACAGCAAAGCAAGCCAACGACCATCACCGCTCAGGGCAGGTTTTTCGTCATTATAGCGACTATTTAGGGTTCCTGTAGAGAAACCGGGGTTATTGAGATTACAACCGCCTATAACCCCTAAAAACAAGCAGATAAACAGCAAAAAGGGAGCTTTGGTCATCGGAAATTTTGGGTCTGAAACCCCGCCGTTCTAGGTTGGCTTTACGTTAGAATTAAAAGGCCGGTCTCGAAAACCAAGTGGACGGCGCAGCACCTTGAAAACTCGGCTTAGGGGGTTCCGACCAGAAAAGCTTGGCCGGGTAAAAAGTCGCGCGCAACAAGTACAAGAAGCTATAGGCGGTCAACGTACCGTGGGACACACGGAATCGGGCTTCTGAAATGGGGCGAAAGTCTGTGGACTCTGTGTAAGACAGTACATGGTTTTTTAACTGTGGTATGCGACGGTGGTGGAAGCAGAAACTTAAATCGTGAGGTTTAGGAATCGCCGCACTTTTAGGGCGGCGAGGATGTCAACGGACCTACTCCTTAATAATCAAACCTAGTCGGATGATCATTGCTCGACTCCCGTTCACTATTATCTGGTCTCTGCCAATCTTCTCGATCGCTCGTATCGCTAGGATCGATCGGTTGATAATCGACGTATTCCCCTTTAAATGGCGGATCGTCCTCAATTATTGGGCGAGGACGACGTTTTTGTCCAGTGCGGGGCGGTTTACTGCTCGTCTCTTCATTAGCGGGACGACGACGGGGACGAGAACTGGTTTCTTCCCAATCATCACCGCTACGGCGCTGATCATAAACATCTCGATCGCTAGTGGGGGAACTATTGCGGGGACGACGATTACTGGTTTTGCGATTGCCGGTATCGGCCGGCCGACGGGTGCGGGTGCTGCGGGGTTCCTCGTCCTGATAACTAGAAGTGCGGGAAGAGCGGGGATCATCGTAACCGCGTAAACGGGGATTATCTTCGTAACGTTCCTCCGGTTCGTAGGTGTCGAGGGGTTCCAATTCGGCCCGATATTCCCGACTCACAGGACGTTCATCCACAAAAGACGTGCCTCGGCGGGCCTGTTCCGTGGTTAAACCCCGTAATTTTACCGTCTCGAAGGCAAAAAACACCGCTGCCCCAGTCAGCAAAAATTGTCCGAATTGCAAAATCGGATCCAGTCGCCACCCTTGAAAAAGTAGAATTAAACCGCACAGTAAACCAACGGCGGCAAAAAATATATCATGATCCCTGGAAAGTTCCGGCCGCACCGAGCGCAGGAAGTATAACCCGGCTCCGGCCACTGCCAGAAAAATTCCTAAGATACTGGCCGAATTCAGCCCAAAATTGACCATCTTTATCTCCCTTCTCGGTGCTTAAATTTAAGAATCGAGTCTTTATCTCTAGCCCTCAGCTTTCAGAAGCAATCCTGCTGTTTTTAACTCTAGGCATCGAGCTATATTCTAACCCCAAAGTCTAGCAATATATTGGCCACCCCCGTTCACACAACTATTGTTAGGGGAGTGCGGAGACTTGATCAGTGATCAGTAAACAGTAATCAGTCAACTGAAAACTCACATCTGATAACTGATAACTGATAACTGAAAAGACTGACGGCTGAGATTTTAACAAAATCTTTAGAAGTTACCCATTGACAGGATTGACTAAATGTGATATATAGGTTTCGGACATTTTAACGTGATTTCTGGATGGCTTTTGAGCGATCGCTTCTGAAACGACGGATTGTCATTGACGCACATCCGCACATCATGGTTAATTTGTAAAGTGCGTAAGTTCCAATTCTAATAAGCTGAGACAGAAATTTTTCTGTCATATCATAAAGTTAACTTAACCTAGGCAAGAGGGAATTAGCATAAAATGTGAGTATAATACAGGCTAAACACATAGTCTGTTTGTATTCATAGTCCATTCAATCCATAGAATAAGGTGTGAGGATTGACCCATGTCAAAACTATTCAAGAATTTAGCAAAGGTAACTCCTTTAGTATTAGGTGCTTCCGTAGCGGCTGCTGGCAGCGCAGTGGCTCAAACTATGCCGGGGACACCTCAACTTAAAATTGATCCAGCTGCGCAACAGCAACTTGATCGTATTCAACGGGGCCAAAGTAGTCAGCAGATTAATACGGGTGTCTATCAAGGTTCCATGTCCCAGGTGACTAGCGTTAACCAACTGCGGGACGTATCTCCCACCGCTTGGGCCTACGAGGCATTAAGAAGCCTTGTAGAACGTTACGGTTGTATCGTTGGTTATCCCGACCGTACCTTCCGCGGTGATCGCGCCACCACTCGTTGGGAATTTGCCGCAGGTTTAAACGCTTGTTTAAACGTCATGGAACGTTTAATTCAAGATGGTGTCGGGGTACTCAGAGAAGATATCGATAAATTAAAACGTCTTGTTCAAGAATTTGAAAGCGAACTAGCGGCCTTAGGGGCTAGAGTAGATAACTTGGAACAGCGCGTTGCTTTCTTGGAAAACAATCAATTTTCCACCACCACCAAACTCAGAGGTGAGGTAATCTTCAGTATCGCCGATAGCTGGGGTGGTCAAGCTTCCGTTACCAATACCGACGGTACGGTGACTGAGGGCAGCAATCAAGATCAGACCCAAGCAGTGTTTAATAATCGGGTACGACTCAACTTTGAAACCAGCTTCACCGGTAAAGATTTGTTGAGAACCCGTTTACAAGCAGGTAACTTTAACACCACTTTCAACCAAAACGGTCCGACGAGAACCAACATGACCCGTCTAGCATACGATGATGGCCGGGACAATGACGTAACCATCGATGACTTGTTCTACCGCGCTCCCATCGGTACTCCCTTCGGTAACATCACCGTTTGGGTTGGTGCTAACGCCCTTAACCTTGATGACGTTTTCCTCACTGCTAACCCCTTCCTCGCCGATAGCGGCACCGGTGCTTTATCTCGCGGTCAACGTTATAACAACATCGTCTTCCGCGGTCCTTCTGGCACGGGTGCAGGGGTTCGATTCAAGATCGGTGATGTTTTCCAAGTTACAGGGGCTTATCTGGCGGGCAGTGGTGCCTCTAATCCTAGCGAAGGAAACGGTTTGTTCAATGGTTCCTTCAGTACTGGCGCGCAAGTAGGTTTCTCCTTCATCAAATTTGCCGATATTAACTTCGTTTACGTTCACAGTTATCAAACTGCTGCCGATATTCGCTCTGGTTTATTCGGTAACGTCAGTAGCCCTCTGACGGAACGTCCCTTCGGTAACGTTGGTACTACTGCTAACCGTTTCGGTTTGCAGGGTAGCGCCCAGGTTATCCCAGGAGTCTTAAATATAGCGGCATGGGGTGGTTATGCTGATGCCTCGGCCACGGGAGTTAATGATGCGATCGGAGACAATAACACTGGTATCTGGTCTTGGAACCTGAATCTTTCTGTCCTCGATCTCTTTGCCGAAGGTGCGGCCTTGTCCATCGGTGGTGGTCAAGTACCCCGTTCCGACAAGGAAGATGGCACTTCCTACATGGTAGAAGCTCAGTATAAGTTCCCAGTCACCAAAAACATCCTGATTACCCCTGGTGCCTATGCGATCTTCAATGCTAACAACCGTAATAACGACACCATTTTTGTCGGTGTCCTCCGGACAACTTTCCGTTTCTAAGCTGAGTTGACGGACTTGAAAAAACGGTGGGATTTGTAGATCTCACCGTTTTTTTACTTTGAACTTTTCACTGGATATAACCATTTATGAGAAGATGATCGGAGCGTCCCAAACGCTGCTATATTTACTTCGCCTATTTAGTTGCTTATCTATGCACTCTCTGTCTTTCCCCCGTCGCACTAAAATTGTGGCCACGATTGGCCCAGCCTCGCAAAATAAGGAAACATTACGTCAGATGATCAAGGCGGGGGCGACGACATTTAGATTAAACTTTTCCCATGGCGATCACGATTACCATCGTCACAGCATTAACCTGATCCGTCAGTTAGCCTTTGAACTCAATCAACCGATTGGCATCCTTCAGGATCTGCAGGGACCAAAAATTCGTTTAGGTAAATTTGCCTGTGGGTCGATTACCCTGAAACCCGGGGAACCCTTTATCCTGACTTCTCGGGATGTGGAATGTAATCAGGAAATCAGTTCCATTAGCTATCCCTCTCTGGCGCAAGAAGTCCCAGAAGGTTCGAGAATTCTCCTCGATGATGGTAAGGTCGAAATGCGGGTGGAATCAGTGGATCGTTTGAAAGGAGACCTGTCCTGTCGCGTGGTGGTTGGGGGTGTCTTATCCAGTAATAAAGGGGTAAATTTTCCCAACGTTTATCTGTCGGTGAAAGCTTTAACCGATAAGGACAAAAAAGATTTAATGTTCGGACTGCTGTGGGATGTGGATTGGATCGCCCTTAGTTTTGTGCGTAATCCCCAAGATATACTCGAAATTAAAGAATTAATCGCCAGCGCGGGTAAATCTATCCCCGTGATCGCTAAAATTGAAAAACACGAAGCGATCGAGGAAATGGAGGCAATTTTATCCCTCTGTGATGGTGTTATGGTGGCCAGGGGAGATTTAGGAGTAGAATTACCAGCCGAAGACGTGCCAATCCTGCAAAAACGCCTGATTAATACTGCTAATCAGCTAGGCATCCCGATTATCACCGCCACTCAAATGCTTGACAGTATGGCCAGTAATCCTCGTCCCACCCGCGCCGAGGTTTCGGACGTGGCTAATGCGATTTTAGATGGCACTGATGCGGTCATGCTTTCCAATGAAACGGCTGTGGGTCATTATCCCATCGAAGCGGTGGCAACCATGGCCCGCATTGCCGAAAGGATCGAACGGGAACAGATCAATAGTGCCGCTCGCTCTAACAATAAACAATCGATTCCTAACGCTATTTCCTCGGCAGTTAGTCAAATTGCCGAACAATTGGGGGCAGCGGCAATTATTACCCTGACAAAAACCGGCTCTACTGCCCGTAATGTCTCCCGATTTCGCCCCAAAACCCCGATTTTAGCCGTTACTCCCCATCGAGAAGTGGCACAGCAGTTACAGCTAGTTTGGGGCGTAAAACCGATGTTATTACTCGATTTACCCTCCACCAGCCAAACTTTTCAAGTGGCGATGAATCTTGCCCAGGAAAATAACCTCCTCGCAGATGGTGATTTAGTGGTGATGACGGCGGGAACTCTGCAAGGGGTGGCCGGTTCCACGGATTTAATTAAGGTGGAAGTGGTAAAATCCCTTTTGGGCAAGGGTACAGGTATCGGCCAGGGTGTGGCTAGTGGCCGGGCGCGAGTGGCCCATAATGCCCGGGAAGTGGGTAGTTTTAGCAGCGGGGAGATTTTAGTCGTTCCCACCACCAGCGCCGAATATGTGGATATGATGCGGAAAGCTGGCGGAATTATCACCGAAGATACGGCGATGAATAATCACGCCGCTACTATCGGTTTAAAATTGGGTATTCCGGTTATTGTCGGGGTTAAAGATGCCACGAAAATTATCCGCGAAGGGGTGATCATTAGTCTCGATGCTCAACGGGGTTTAATTTATTCTGGTATTGGCAAGGGTGCGGCAACTATGAAAAACTGAGTCGGTCGTCAGGAGTCGGTAGTCAGGAGATTATTTTTATTTATTCTACCTACTCCCTGCTCCCCACTTCATTAGAGTTCTTGCATAATTAATTTTTGAGAGGGCAAAAATGAGAAAAATAGACATAAAATTGCATAAAAGCCCTAAATAGAGCATTTAATTGATTAATGCTCATTCTTAATTCTCCTGACTCCTGAATACTGGCTCGGAGACTCCTCACCTAAGGTCAGATTTTTGATTTTTGCAAGAGGTCTATAATTCATAATTCATAATTCACAATTCCCCAAAACCCATTTTCACTTGTCTATGAGCGATTCTTACTCTCCTCCCGTCGATAATCCGGCCTATACTGTTGAACAAGCGATCGCTAATATCCAGCAAAGAGAAGACCTAGGAGCGCGTTATTATGCCGCTTGGTGGTTGGGTAGATTTCGTGTTCGTCAACCGGAGGCGATTTCGGCGTTAATTGCCGCTTTAGAGGACGAAAGCGATCGCACTCCCGACGGCGGTTATCCCCTGCGACGCAATGCCGCCAGCGCTTTAGGGAAATTAGATGATCTCAGTTGTGTTCCCGCCTTGATTGCCTGTCTCGACTGCGAAGATTATTATGTGCGCGAATCCGCTGCCCAGGCATTGGAAATGCTTCAGGATCAAAAAGCGATCGCACCTTTAAGGAAACTATTAGAGGGCGGCATCGAAGGGGCTGTTTTAGTGGCGGGAAAACCCCATTTAGTCCAACCCTACGAGGCGATTATCGAAGCCTTGGGAACCCTGCAAGCGACGGAAGCGATTCCCCTGATCGAACCATTTTTAAAGCATTTCGTCGAAAAAGTCCGTTATGCGGCTGCTCGCGCCCTCTATCAACTCACAGCTAACTCCTACTATGGCGATATTCTGATTAAGGCTTTGCAAAGGGAAGAATTACAGCTGCGTCGTTCTGCTTTAATGGATTTGGGCGCTACGGGTTATCTGCCGGCTGCTCCTGCGATCGCTAATACTTTGGCGGAAAATAGTCTGAAACTGGTTGCTCTCAAGGAACTTTTAGAAAACCATCTAAAAACCAATTCTAGCGGCGAAAATATCTCCGGAATTCTCACTTTAATGGATAGTTTATTGTAATCAATAATTGCTTATTTTTTATCTAATTCAAACCGATTATGTTGGGTGGCTGAACGAAACAATCACTCTGTTAAAACCAAAAAACTTTGATAAAGTTGACTGGGAAAACTTGATCGAGGAGATAGAAAGTTGGGTAGTCTTAGGCTAAGTTTCTACAGGGCAAGCGCATCTTAACAATCCTTGACAAAATAAACTTTGTGTGAGCTGCTTACCCAGAGGGCGATTCTGGCATATTTGAGGATAATTTGCTATCTCAATTGTTAAGCAAAAATCGACCAAATGTTAAGATTTCGTAACTATTCTGATTGACTGGTATCATCTGAAATGCCCATGCGGATCACAAAATTAGCCAATTGTCAATAGCTTTTGAGATGCTCTCACCCTGCATCCAAGACAAAGACATCATTAATAAGTTTGACAATTTTTAGAAGTATTAATAGATGCCAAAAATACACCCCCTCAAGATTGAATGAAGGGGCATTGATGGTATTTTTAGAGGCAATTTAGCCGACTTTTGTGGTTTCTTTTTCGATGAATTGGCAGGGTTTTAGTTGGTGCTTGAGGGGTGAAGCTGTGGCGGAGCCGAAAGGGATGATAATTAACACATACCGCTCAAACTGTTATCTTTTGATGATGACTAATTTGTTTAGCTTGCTCTTGCTGCTAAATCGGTAGTGATACTGGCATTATATCTGGATAATGTTATCATCTCGACAGGGGTAAATTTTATTGCGATTGCGTTAGCGCAAATACAATGTTGATAAAAATTAATGTAGTAACCATAATAGACCTCTTGCAAAAATCAAAAATCTGACCTTAGGTGAGGAGTCTCCGAGCCAGTATTCAGGAGTCAGGAGAATTAAGAATGAGCATTAATCAATTAAATGCTCTATTTAGGGCTTTTATGCAATTTTATGTCTATTTTTCTCATTTTTGCCCTCTCAAAAATTAATTATGCAAGAACTCTAATATAGCTACATTTGGAGAGTAAAATTGAAATGGACATGGGACGACAACAAAAATCGGACAAACAAGCGCGATCACGGCTTGAGCTTTGAAGCCGCTCAATATGTTTTTACCGCTCCTCTCGCTGTCAGCCGTCCTGATCCATACCCAGAGGAAGAACGCTGGCAGACTATCGGACTGATCGGTAAATTGACTGTGTTTGTGGTGCATACTTGGCCGGAGTCTGATTCAGTGACCGGAGAGGAAACGGGACGAATTATTAGCGCACCCAGGGCAACAGCCCATGAAAGGAGGGCTTATGAAGAAGGGAGATTCTAATCCAGTACCGCCAGAGATACAGGCTGAAATTGACGCTCTAGACGCATCACAAGAGCCTATCCGCACAGATCTGATCCCAGAGGCTACGGGAGATTGGAGCAGGGCGCGGCGTGGTGTATTTTGTCGTCCGCTCAAACAGCAGATCACTCTAAGCCTTGATGCTGACCTGATAGACTGGTTCAAAACCCAGGCCACACAAGAGGAGGGGTATCAGACCAGTATTAATCGCGTCCTGCGAGAATATGTGGAAACACGGGCAAAAAAATAAACCCCTTCAAGATTGATTGAAGGGGCATTGATGGTATTTTTAGAGGCAATTTAGCCTACTTTTGTGGTTTCTTTTTAATGGCGATACAATGAAGTTACTGCCACTTAATGAAACCTCTATGAGCCTCATCCTTCCCGCTGAACTTCTGCAAACAGTCCAAATGACTGAAGCTCAAATGCTCACGGAAATCGCTATCATGCTCTATCAGCAGCAACGCCTTCAATTTGAACAAGCAGCCGAACTAACGGGAATGGCGCTCGATGATTTCTACCAATTGCTAGTATCGCGTAATATCCTCACTCCACCCACAGATCCCGACGACGAACCAAAAGAACTCATCCTCACCAGTCTTCGTATTTCTCTTCAGCAAGCTAAAGAGGGCAAAGTACATCCCATCTCTGAACTGTGGGATGGCATAGATGACTGAAAAAATTCCCCCCATTAAGCTTCTTTTCTCCGATCAATTCAAGGATCGACTTCGCATCCTCGCCAAACGCTATCGGAGCATTCGTACTGATATACAACCCCTAATTGATGACCTTCAGATAGGCAAATTCATCGGCGATAAAATACCAG
The DNA here is from genome assembly GCF_003112475.1 of Microcystis sp. 0824. Lineage (NCBI taxonomy): Bacteria > Bacillati > Cyanobacteriota > Cyanophyceae > Chroococcales > Microcystaceae > Microcystis > Microcystis sp. 0824. Next base: position 64,709 of record NZ_BDSM01000050.1, read on the forward strand.
GAATAGGCTACACTGTCTTTAAAGTTCGCCTCAAAAACAGCGATATTCAAAAGGGCAAAAGTAGCGGCTATCGTGTTATCTATCAACTTAAAGACAATAGTTGTGTTTTGATGCTCCTCATCTATGCCAAATCTGACCAAACAGACATCACAGCGCAGCAAATTCAAGACATCATTAATAAGTTTGACAATTTTTATTTTTAGAAGTATTAATAGATGCCAAAAATAAACCCCCTCAAGATTGATTGAAGGGGCATTGATGGTATTTTTAGAGGCAATTTATACTATTTTTGTGGTTTCTTTTTCGGTGAATTTAGAGGGTTTTAGTTGGCAACTGATAATAAAGCCTCTTCTATTGGCTTTGGTAACTCAATAGCATGAAACCGATTCACAGAAAAAGCGTAATCTTCACCACTTTCATCAATAACCCGAATTAGACTGTTTATTTCTGCTGTCTCATCAGGGATAACGCGGTATATTTTGCCAACTTCTAGTGAAGCTTCGTAGCCTTCATTATTGAGACAAACTGCGAACTTATTTGTGGGAGATGACTCTATTTTCATGGTCAATCTAGAAACGGTAACTTGAGCTTAAATTCTTTTTTGCCGATGCCATGAGCTTCATACCAATGGACTTCAGCTAACCTTACTATACCATTGGGAAGCTGAACTTGGGCTATGCCCTTTAATTTTCTCCATTTACCTTTGCCATACTGTTTTTGCAACCGTTCCCGATTACGAATTCCTGTTCCTGTGGCAATAATCTCGATATTCGTAATATCGCTGATAATCTCAAAGTCCACGATCGATCAATCAATCTTAAAGAGTGGCCTTTCATTATAGCATCTATTGCCAAAAAAGAGATATAAAAAAACAAAACCCCCTCAAGATTGAATCAAGGGGTATTGATGGTATTTTTAGAAGCCATTTAGCCTACTTTTGTGGTTTCTTTTTCAGTGGATTTAGGGGGTTTTAGTTTGCGCTTGAGGGTTGAAGCTGCGCCGAGAGTGCCGAGGGCTGCAAGACCAATAATAGAACTGGGTTCGGGAACTGTGGCAGTAACTTCATATAAAGAACTTACCGTTACTGTATCGCCATGATTTCCCCCTTCCCATTGAAAAAATAACACCTTCGACAATCTGTGATCACCCTTTGCAAGATTTTTTATGATTTTGCTCTCATCCCATTTGACATTCTGAAAGTCAGGGGGATCTGAAGCTTTTATCTCCTTTGTAAAATTTGCACCATTATCAGTGTCGGCGTCGATATTGCCGCTCATTATCAGCGTTACTGTTCCGTTTGGTACTTTTACTTTTGTTTCCCCAGAAATCCTAACTAACACATCCCCCATAGCACCGTGATTAAACTCTCGGTGAAAGCCCCACGGTATTTGGATTGGACCCACACCCGTCCTTTTCACGGTATATTCTAGTCCGATTATTTGTTGGCCATTCTTCAGTTTTTGTCGTTTAGGTTCCTTTGAGACTGCGACCTCGGCTGGTACTAAAGTCATATCTCTGGGTTTCTGAAAATCAATAGGATTATCACCAAAATCTATTCTAGCTGCCTGAGCCGAAGAAGTGAACCCAACAGCGAGGGCCAAGTAGCAGATAGAAACTGTTCCTAAAGGTACAGCTAAATTAAAATTTTTCATTTCTTGTTACCTCTTCCATAAGTGCGATCGCCCTCTCGCAGCTAGGTAAAGCAACAACCCAACCCAGTACAGAAGGCGGATAGTAAGACAATACACATTCCCCCCCCCATAACTGTATCAAAAGCTACATTTTAATAAATCTTTATATTTCTCTCCCTAACTAGCGATCGATATTTTGGGGTTTTTGGGGAGTTCAAGAGCTTGGACTTGTACAATAAGGTTGTACAAGTCTCCCCTAAAAATCATGTTAAGCAAAGAAACCACCTACTCTCAGGCGAGAATGAATTTAGCCAGTATCTTAGATCAGGTGTGTGACGAATCTCAAATTATCGTCATTAAGCGTCGCAATCAGAAAAATGTGGCGTTAATTGCTGAAGATGAGCTTTCCAGTTTATTAGAGTGTGTTTATTTATTGCGATCGCCAGAAAATGCCCAACGCTTATTTCGCTCTTTAGCATGGACCCAGACAGAAGATGCAACTCCTCAAACATTAGCTGAATTGAAAGGAGAGTTAGGAATTGAGTCCTAAAAGAGAAAATAAGCCAGATAAACCTAAAAAAAATCCTATTCATGGTTATTTGCCCGTTTTTAGTCCTGATTTCAAAGCAGATTTAGCTTGGTGGTATCGAAACGAACCGAAAAAAGGCGATAAAATTTTAGACTTAGTGGCAGATATTTTGGATGGCGATCCGTTTACAGGATTGGGTAAACCCGAACCTCTTAAGTATATTGCTGCCGACACTTGGTCACGACGGATCGATTTAGAGCATCGTTTGGTTTATAAAGTCACAGGAAATAAGGTTTATTTTTTACAAGCTCGCTATCATTATCAATCAGGCTAAACTCAGACAAACCCATTAAGAACTGTTACAGGAGAAAGGGGACAAAGAACGTAGAGGGGGACAGTGAAACAACAAACATTTTCTACTCCAAGTCTGTAGCCTAAGCTACAATTTAATAAATATCTACATTCCTCCTTTCTCCCGTCGATCCTAGACATCATTCTAAAAGTCGGCACTTAAAGGGGTACGGGGGAAAGGAATCACATCGCGAATATTGGTCATTCCCGTCATGAATTGTACCAGACGCTCGAATCCTAAACCAAAACCGGCGTGGGGAACGGAACCGTAGCGACGCAGGTCTAAATACCACCACAAATCATCGGGATTCATTCCCTGTTCCTGCATTCTTTGGATTAATACATCTAATCGCTCTTCCCGTTGGGAACCGCCGATAATTTCGCCGATCTTGGGTGCTAAAATATCCATAGCGGAAACGGTTTTATTACTGTCATCTAGACGCATATAAAAAGCTTTGATTGTCTTGGGATAATTAGTGACAATCACGGGTTTTTTAAATAGTTCCTCCGCTAGATAACGTTCGTGTTCTGACTGTAAATCTACGCCCCATTCTACCGGAAACTCGAACTGACGATCGGCTTTTTCTAATAACTCGATCGCTTCGCTGTAGGTAATCCGGCCAAACTCGCTATTAACGATATTCTCGGCCGTACTTAACACCGTTTTATCGATACGTTCGTTAAAAAACTGCAAATCTTCGGGACAATTTTCTAAGACGAATTTAAAGATATATTTCAGAAAAGCTTCTGCTAAATCCTGATCCCCTTCCAGATCACAAAAAGCCATTTCCGGTTCCACCATCCAAAACTCGGCCAGATGACGGGAAGTATTAGAATTTTCAGCGCGAAAAGTCGGGCCAAAAGTGTAAACATTAGATAAAGCCATGGCCATTACTTCCGCTTGTAATTGTCCACTGACGGTTAAATAGGCCCGTTTACCAAAGAAATCCTCGGCAAAATTGGCGGGTTTTTTTAAATCTAAACTGGTGACAGTAAATAATTCTCCCGCACCTTCGCAGTCGTTAGCGGTAATAATGGGAGTATGTACCCAAATAAAGCCCTTTTCTTGGAAAAAAGTGTGTATAGCGGTAGCGCAAGCGTTTCTAACCCGCATTACTGCTCCTAGGGTGTTAGTTCTTGCTCGCAGATGGGCAATGGTTCTTAGGAATTCAAAGGAATGACGTTTTTTTTGTAGGGGATAATCCGCAGGACAGTCACCATAAAGGGTGATTTCGGCCGCTTTTAACTCGATATTTTGCCCTTTACCCGGGGAAGGAACCAAATTTCCCGAAACAGCGATCGCCGCTCCTGTACTAATTGTTTTTAGTACATTTTCATAGTCGGGTAAAGTCGGTTCGAGGATAACTTGTAAGTTGGCCAGGGATGAGCCATCATTAACTTCCAGGAAAGTAAATTCTTTTAATTCTCGTTTTGTTCTCACCCAACCCTGCACGGTGACGGATTGATCCGGTTGTCCTGTCTGAAAGATTTCCTTGATTCTGCTAGTCATTGCTTATCCCTATGTTAAGTGGCTGAGTGGAATTAAATATAAGATGAACGTAGGTTGGGTTGAAGCATGAAACCCAACGCCAGATTATGTTACGCTACCGCTAACCCATCCTACAAATAATTGTGTCTCCCTACTTAGAACCAAAGAGTATTTTAGGATAGAAGGTTCAGATCAGGCTAAAATCAATCTCGAACAGGTCTCATGCTTCTGGTGGAAAAATTATTAAGTAAGCCCAAAAGCCGTAAATTAGCGATTTTTTTGGCTTTTATCGGCAGCATTCTCGCTTTACCCTTTCCTATCGCCGGTATTCATAAATTCTATCTCGGTCAACCTCTCTGGGGAATTATTTATCTTCTCCTTTGGCAAACTCCGATTCCCCGGGTGGCTTGCGCGATCGATGCGGTGTGGTATTTAATCCAAGATAACCAATTTTTCGCTAACTATTTTCCCACTGCCACCGCTGCTGCCACTGTCCCCAGTTTAGAGCCTAAACAAGTAGAGGCGATCGGGGCAGCTTTAAGGGAATTAGAGCGCCTCCGGCAAGAAGGATTAATTTCTGAGTACGAATTTGAAGAAAAACGGCGACAACTACTATAATGACACCGCAAAACTGGTTAGGGCGCACTTTTAACCCTTTAAAAGCCAAAATTAGCAATGATCCCTATTATCGCTTTCGTTCCCTCGATGAGATCGCTATGGCGGCGCAATTGGGCATTAAAATTAATGTCAGTCAAGCGGGTGTGGATGATTGGCTGCGATTGCCGGGGATATCCATCCATCAAGCGCGGATGTTGGTGGAATTGCTGGGTATGGGGGTAGAATTGCTTTGTCTTGAAGATATAGCCGCTGCTTTGAGTGTTCCTGTGGCTAGATTGAAAGCTTGGGAGCCGATTCTAGAATTTGCCTATTATAGTCCCGAAAGTCACCTCGCACCCCCTAAAATCAATCCTAACACTGCTTCGATCGAGCAGTTAACCACCCTGCCCCTGATCGGCGATAATTTGGCAGCTGCCATTATTAAAAATAGAGAAGAACAGGGATTATTTAAGAATATTGTGGATTTTAAAGGGCGTTTATCCCTAGACGCTCAGGAAATCTCCCAATTAATGCACTTTTTTCAGTTTTAATCCCAAATACTCAGGAAAGGAGATAGGAGTCAGGAGTCAGGAGATAGGAGACAGGAGACAGGAGACAGGAGTCAGGAGTCAGGAGTCAGGAGTCAGAAGGCAGAAGATTATTTTTATTTATTCTTCCCACTTCATAATTCATAATTCATAATTCATAATTCCCACACCCCACACCCTACACCCCACTCCCCACTTCCCACACCCCACTTCCCAGCAAATCTAAATGTCTTCAGATTCCTCGCCATCACTAGGGGGAACTAGGGCGACAGCAGCGATCGCATCGTCCTCATCGAGTTTTTGCACCCGGATGCCTCCGGCCGATCGCGATTGGGGAGTAATAGCATCGACGGATTGACGGATAATAATACCCCGTTCGGTGATAATCATAAATTCCTCGTGGGGGTTAACAACGTGCAGAGCCGCTAATTTATCGTTCTTTTTGCGGAATTTAATCACTCTGACTCCTAATCCCGCCCGATTTTGCAGACGTAGGAGGGTAACGGGAACCCGTTTTCCTAGTCCTGCCATGGTAATCGCTAACACCCAGGGGCCATTATTAGCCACTTCGGGGTTAATTTCTTCGCTTTCGTCCTCGGTTTCTTCTTCGTTAGATTCAGCGATTTGGGCGACAATTTGACTAGGCAGGATGTCCATACTAATTAATTCGTCACCTGAGCGCAATTTCATCGATTTTACGCCTTTAGTTGCCCTTCCCAAGGAGCGCAATTGTTGACTATCGGCCTTAAAATGAATGGCCATCCCCTGACGAGAACCGATAATGACGCTATCTTCCTCTTTAGCCAAGCGAACCCAACGTAGTTGATCACCGTCTTCGAGAGAAATGGCGATTAAACCGTTCGATCGAATATTACTAAAGGCAGCGAGGGCGGTTTTCTTGATAAATCCCTTTTGTGTGAGCATAATCAGGTAATTATCCTCGCTGAACTCGCTGACTGCCACCACCGAGGTAATTTTCTCCCCTTTGGGAATCTCTAACAGTTGCACGATGGGAACCCCGCGAGCGGTACGCGAACCGGTGGGGATATGATAGGCATTGAGACTATAGACAACCCCGCGATCGGTGAAAAAGAGGACGCTATCGTGATCGCGGCAGGTGATAAAGTGATCGATGCCGTCGTCGTCTTTCATTTTTGCGCCAGCTTTGCCCCTTGTTGCCCGATTTTGGGACTCAAAGGTATTAACGGGCATTCTTTTGATGTAACCCTGTTCGGTGACGAGAATTAAGGCCTGTTCGTTGGCAATCAGGTCAGTTTCGGCGATTTCTCCTTCCCGTTGTTCAATATGAGTGCGACGGGGGGTAGAGTGAATCGTTTTGATCTGTTGCAGTTCTTCCTCGATAATGCTGTCGATGCGTTCTTTTCTGGCTAAAATATCCTGAAGATCGCCGATTTTTGTCAGTAATTCCCCGTGTTCTTGCTGAATTTTCTCCGATTCTAGGGCGGTTAACCGTCGCAGCTGCATTTGTAGGATTGCGTCCGCTTGCACCTCTGAAAGACCAAAATTCTGCACTAATCCCTCTTTTGCACTAGCTGTGTCGGCAGCACTGCGAATCAGGGCAATGACTGCATCGAGACTAGCGAGGGCAATTAGTAAACCCTGAAGGAGATGATCCCTTTCCTCGGCCTTGCGGAGTTCATAACGGGTGCGACGGGTGATAACTTCTAGGCGAAAATCGAGGAAAACCCGGAGAAACTCCCTTAAAGTCAGTAATCTCGGTTCATTATCGACTAATGCCAACATATTCGCCCCAAAATTGGACTGGAGGGGCGTTTGTTTATAAAGATTGTTGAGGACGACGCGGGGATAGGCATCTCGTTTCAGTTCGATCACCACCCGGATGCCGTCGCGATCGCTTTCGTCCCGCACATCGGAAATACCGTCTATTTTGCGATCATTGACCAAATCGGCGATTTTTTCGATTAATGCCGCTTTATTGGTTTGATAGGGCAGTTCGGTGATGATAATAGCATCTCGATCGGGTCTTCCCCTTTGTTCGATGGTTTCAATGGTGGCCACTCCCCGCAGGGTAATGGAACCGCGGCCGGTGGTGTAAGCTTCCTGAATACCGTCTCTACCAAGGATATGCCCCCCGGTGGGAAAGTCCGGCCCCGGGATATAACGCTGTAATTCCGTATCGGTGAGATCGGGGTTATGGATGAGGGCAACGGTTCCATCGATAATCTCGGCCAGGTTGTGGGGGGGGATATTGGTGGCCATCCCGACGGCGATGCCCGATGAGCCATTAATTAGCAGTTGCGGGACTCTAGAGGGTAAAACCACGGGTTCCTGTTGGGAACCATCGAAGTTATCGGCAAAATCGACGGTTTCTGACTCTATATCCTGTAGTAGGGCGTTGGTGGCCAGGGTGTGCAGACGACACTCGGTATAACGCATGGCCGCTGGGGGATCGTTATCGATCGATCCGAAGTTACCATGGCCGTTAATCAGGGGATCGCGCATGGAGAAATCCTGGGCCATGCGGACGAGGGCATCGTAAACGGCAGTATCCCCGTGGGGGTGGTATTTTCCTAATACTTCCCCGACGACTCTAGCGCATTTCCGGAAGGGGCGATCGGGGGTTAATCCTAGTTCGTACATCGCATAAAGAATGCGCCGGTGTACGGGTTTCAGTCCGTCCCTAGCGTCGGGCAAGGCTCGCCCAACGATGACGCTCATGGCGTATTCTAGGTAGGAACGGGACATTTCATTGCTTAAGTCTGTGGGGACGACATGATCCTGGGCGGCGGTCATAGGGGGGTTAACTCCAATAACGAGGCAAAAAAAGCGTTTTTGTGATTAAATTCGCTAAAAATCGGGCTTTTACCCTTTTGATGTGCAGAATATGCCCATTTGTACGTCTATTTTACCATAAAATCCCTCTTTTTTGGGGTTTAGAATAGTGTCAAGTTAGCAGCGATCACAAGAGGAAAAAGCAAATGGTGAAGACTACTTTTAGCAGTTTTTCCCTCGATAATTTAGGATAAAATAAAAATGCGATCGAGAGTTAATATTATGGACTGATCGGCAGCTCAAGAATCGATGATAATTGAGATTAATGATCCCTTAACTCCAGCGAAGACTATTAACCTGATTTTCCCAGCGCAAAAATTCCCCGAAAATGCTTACTCCTCTCCTCTGGCAAAGTGCCAATCCCCACCCCGATAATCTGGAGAATTTCCAAATTATTAGCCAATGGTGGCAAGATTTAAATCTTAAGGAAGTCTTCTGGCAACAGCGTTTAATTCCCGATACTGGCTCTCTGGAAGATATTAATTGGGAGCAGCAAGGTTTTGATGAAAAATTTAGCCTCCAAATGCCTCAAATTCGGGGTATTACCCTCTATTGGCATAAATCAACTTTTGCTGACGAAAGAAGCATGACACCTAAACAATTAATTTTAGATCGGGAACAGGAGCAATTATACATTTATCCCCAATCCCAACCTAGTTTAGTTGTTCGGGTGACGAAACCCCATCTGGTTTATCAAAAATTCGAGCTAAAAAATCCTCTCCTGGTCGGCAAAAAAGCGGAAAGTGAATATATTTTACTGATCAGGGATAAAGAACAGCAAATAGAAGTTAAAATTAATCTCAGTCCCGAAAATTATCGGCAATTTCTAGAAACCATGACTGAGGAACAATAATGTGGCAGGGAAACCTAGAACTAATTTACAAGCAAAAAAATCTCGCAACCGAGATTAATCACGTCTATGCTACCGCCCCTTTAAAAGTACAAAGACCTTTTTATCCGGAGGGAAAAAACCTTTGTCATACGGTGATTTTACACACTGCGGGGGGAATAGTTGGTGGTGATGTTCTTCAACAAAAAATTCATCTCCAAGCCGCTACTAATGCCCTGATTACCACTGCTTCTGCTGGAAAAGTTTACCAGAGTAACGGTCAGATGGCACAGCAATTAATCGAGATTAAAATCGATGACAATGCCAGTTTAGAATGGCTACCCCAAGAAACAATTATCTTTAATGGTGCGGTATTTCGCCAACATTTACGAGTGGATTTAGGGGAAAATAGCAGTTGGTTGGGATGGGAAATTACCCGTTTTGGCCGCAGTGCGCGAGGCGAGAAATTTTTAGCGGGAGAATGGCATTCTAATTGGGAAATTTGGCGATCGGGACAACCTTTATGGCTTGATCGCTCCTTCCTGTTAGGTGGTAAAATGATCGAGGGATTTTCTGGTTTAAATAATAGCGCCATGATCGGTACTTTAGTTTATATCGGTCAACCGGTGGGCAGAAATTTAATCGAGAAAGTGAGAGATTTTTCCCTAGAAGGAGAGATGGGAGTTACTAGCACTTTAGGAGATGGTCTTTTATGTCGTTATCGGGGCAATTCTAGCGGTGAAGTGCGACAATGGTTTCAGCAGGTTTGGCAAATTTTAAGGCGAGAAATGAGCGATCGAGAGGCAATTATTCCGCGAGTTTGGTTATCTTGGTAAAGGCGGTCAATTAAACCTCTTGCATAATTAATTTTTGAGGGTTCAAAAACCTCAAAAATAAGGATTAAATCGCATAAAATCTGTAAATAGACCATTTAACTGATTATCATTCATTCTTAATTCTCCTGACTACTGACTACTGGCTACTGACTCCTAACCCTAACAACAATTTTTGATTTTTACAAGAGGTCAATTTTAATTTTTTCAAGTCACTTGAATGCCTGTATCGGTGATTGGGGCTATCCAAAATTGTAGATCGGGAGCGACGAGAATTTCCCGGGCCTCTTTAACGATAGTTTCCGCCACTTCCTGAGATGAACAGAGAGTAAAAACCGTCGGGCCAGAGCCTGACATCATCGTTCCCAAGCCGCCTAAATCGCCCAGAACCTGTCTTAACTCGGCTACGAGGGGAAATTCGGGTAAAACCACCTTTTCGAGGTCATTGTGGATAAATTTGCCGATAGCGGCTGGTTTTTTTTGGGCGATCGCTTGTACCAAAGCCCCGGAACTCACCTGCTGACGGCGGTGATGAAAGTCCTCTGGAGAAGACAGATAGGTATCTTGAAATTTTTGCCGATAGCTTTGGTAGGCCCAGGGTGTAGAAACGGATAAATGATCGTATTTAGCTAAAATCACCCATAATCCGGTTAGAGGAGCGATAGGATCGAGAATTTCTCCCCTTCCCGTACAGATAACCGTTCCTCCTGTCACACAAAAGGAAGTATCGGACCCCAATCTTGCCGCTAAAGTTTCTAATTCCGGACGGGTTAAGCCTAATTCCCAGATTAAATCGATGCCAACTAACACCGCCGCCGCGTTGGTGGAACCCCCCGCTAAACCAGCAGCCACGGGAATATGTTTCTCGATGGTGATATCGATACCGCCGTAATTGGCAAAGAGGCGGGGGAATTCCTTCGCCATCAAAGTGGCGGCCCGATGGGCGAGATTACTGCTATCTTGGGGGACGAGGGGATGAGAGCAAAAGAGACGGAATTCCTGCAATCCATTGGGCCGGAGAGTGATGCGATCGCATAATGCCACCGTCTGCATCACCATCACTAACTCGTGGAACCCATCAGGGCGATCGCCAACGATTTCTAGATATAAATTAATTTTAGCGGGGGCTAGAAGGGTATAACTGTGCATTTGTCAAGGAAAAAAATCTAAAATTTTGGCAATTGACCTAATTTTTCCGCCAAGTCAATCCATTGCGATAAACTGAGATCTTCGGCGCGAGCGAGGGGATTAATTTCTAATTGTGTCAGGATTTGGCTTAATCGATCGCTATCTAGACAATTTTTTAGATTATTGCGTAACATTTTGCGCCGGTTGGCAAAACCCCAGCTAATTAAAGTGGACAAAAAGGCTGGATTACTGACATTATTCGGCAAAACACGGGGTAAAAGCTGAATTACCGCCGAATCTACCCGGGGAGAGGGGGAAAAGGCCCGCCGGGGTACGTCACAAATCCATTGACAATCGGCAAGGTATTGAATGCGGACGCTGAGAGCGCTGTAAGCTTTGGTGGAGGGGACAGCGACTAATCTTTCGGCGACTTCTTTCTGTACTAAGAGGGTAATACTCTGATAAGGGGGGGTGAAGGGATGGGCGATCGAACCGAGCAGCTTTTCGAGGATCGGACCGGTGATATTATAGGGAATATTAGCCACTACTTTATTAACCGGCGGCAGTTGCTCCAGTTTAAGGCTAAGAAAGTCGCCCGGGATGAGATGAAAGTTATCTTGTTGGCCAAATTTTTTATTTAAAATTGTCCATAGATCTCGATCGATTTCTACAGCGACAACCAATTGAGCGCCATCGAGAAGACGACGGGTTAAAATGCCTGTACCAGGGCCGATTTCTAATACCCGATCCTCTGATTGTAAATTAGCGGCTCCGATGATGCGATCGAGTATCGATTCATCTTTTAACCAATGTTGTCCAAAACGTTTACGCGGTTGAATTTTCATACCTCTATTTTAAAATCAGAGGGTTGTTCTCGACAATAACACCCCTGAAAATATGGGCAATGCGATCGATAACCGCATCAATTATGATAGAGCCTAGGCAAAGATAGCAAAAAAATTAGAGACAATGTCAGATTTGAACGATGTTTTCGCAATTGTAGCCGGAGCGGTTCCGGGGGCGTTATCTCGTTATCATATTACCGAATGGACAAAAGCAAAATTCGGCTTGCGCTTTCCCTATGGAACCTTTATTATTAACTTAACCGGCTGTCTAGCTATCGGTTTCTTTTTGGCTATTTTACCCAGTGTTCCCTTTTATTCCCACGCACTAGATTTAATGGTTAGAACGGGATTTTTAGGAGCCTATACCACCTTTTCTACCTATAGTTTAGATATCTTGCTCCTCTGGCGCAATCAACAAAATTTTCTCAGTCTTTTTTTTGCCGTTGCTAGTATCATTTTCGGATTGATTGCCGTGAGAATCGGGGCAGCTATTGCCCAAGTTTTTCTAGGTTAATTCTCTAATTTATTGACTATTTAAGGCTAGGAAAGACAGCATGGATTTTTTCAGGGGTCGTTATGGTTTATTCGTGGCAATTGGGGCTATTTTTGGCGCTTTAAGTCGTTTTTATATCGCAGAATTAATTGACAGCATCTTCGGTCAAGAATGGGGATTTTTGGGAACATTTTTTGTTAATATTTCTGGCTGTTTAATTATTGCATATATTTTTACTATGGTTAAGGAAAATATTCGCATAATTGCCCCAGAATTAGGATTGATGCTTGCCACGGGTTTTTGTGGTTCCTATACAACTTTTTCCACCTATAGTTTGGAGGTTAACAAATTTTTAGATCAGGGAAACTTAACTTTCGGTTTAATTTATTGGTTGGGCAGTGTTTTTGGGGGAATGATTGCACTTAAAATTGGAGTTATTTTAGCAAGAACAGGTTTTCCTAGATGAGTTATTAAGGGCGCAAAAATAGATAAGTATCTAAGCACAATTGAGGACATTTTTTCCTTTCCTACCCAGTCTTAATAAGTAATGTCTCCATTGGTTTGAAACCAATTGATGGCATCGGCTAAAGCTTGTCTAATCGGCGATTGCGGTAAGCCCAGTTTCTTGCACTGCCTTCGAGTAATCTTAGTATATGGACTGTTTTGACATTTTCACGCCATCAAGGGGTATAGAGGGCAATTTTCCCAAGATTATCGCCCCGATAAAACCCGCTCCACCCGTCATAAAAGCACCCATTGCTCAAACTTTTCCCTGTCCTGACTTCCCCTCGGTAATTGAAATTTAATCACCTTAACTCTGTCATTACTATACCTTAAATCTTAGTCAAGATTTAAGCTTTTCTTGATAAAATTTGAAGACAGATTATTTTAGACTAGGAGCAGTCAATCTTCAGTAAAAACACTCCTATGGATCCATCTACAGAGTCAACTTTTGTTTGTCCGATTATCATCGAAGATGATAGAACAGGATTAGACACAGAAACTATCCGACGGGCTTTAAGGGATAATTTACTCTATATTCAAGCTAAATTACCGGAATTAGCCAGCAAAAACGATCTTTACATGGCCTTAGCTTATACCATCCGCGATCGTTTATTGCAGCGTTGGTTAACCACCCAACAAACCTATCTAAAAAAAGATGTCAGAACCGTTTGTTATCTCTCGGCCGAATTTTTAGTCGGTCCCCATTTGGCCAATAATTTAATTAATCTCGGCATCTACGAACAAGTCCAGAAAGCTGTCAGCGAATCGGGATTAAAACTAGAAGAATTAATTGCCCAGGAAGAAGAACCGGGGTTAGGAAATGGTGGTTTAGGTCGTTTAGCTGCCTGTTATTTAGATTCCCTTTCTACCCTAGAAATTCCGGCTATTGGTTACGGTATTCGCTACGAATTTGGTATCTTTGATCAAGAAATTCACGACGGTTGGCAGGTGGAAATAACCGATAAGTGGTTACAGTATGGAAATCCCTGGGAAATTGCCCGACCGGAATCATCGGTAGAGGTAAAATTTGGCGGTTATACCGAATCCTATACCGACGAAAATGGTAATTATCGCAGTCGTTGGATTCCCGATTATGTAGTCAAAGGAATTCCCTACGATACCCCAATTCTCGGCTATCGAGTTAACACCGCTAATACCATGCGTTTATGGAAATCAGAAGCTTGCGAATCTTTTGATTTTGGTCGCTTTAATCGTGGCGATTATTATGGTGCGGTGGATAATAAAGTTCACTCGGAAAATATCAGTAAAGTTCTCTATCCTAACGATGAACCAATTCAAGGCAAAGAACTACGTTTAGAACAGCAATATTTCTTTGTTTCCTGTTCCCTACAGGATATGATTCGTATTCACTTACATGAAAACCCCAGTCTCAATAATTTTCATCAAAAATGGTCAGTACAATTGAATGATACTCACCCTTCCGTCGGGGTAGCTGAGTTAATGCGCTTGTTAATTGATGTGCATCATTTCGATTGGGATAAAGCTTGGTTTATCACTCAAAATACCTTCGCTTATACCAATCATACTCTTTTGCCAGAAGCTTTAGAAAAATGGCCTTTGAGTATTTTTGGTCGTCTTTTACCCCGATTAATGGAAATTATCTACGAAATTAACCATCGTTTCTTGGATAAAATTCGCATTATTTATCCCCATGATGACGGCAAAATGTCCCGTTTGTCTATAATCGATGAAAGCGGCGAAAAATACGTCCGTATGGCTCACCTCGCCTGTGTGGGTTCCCAGGCAATTAATGGGGTGGCAGCCCTCCATACAGAATTACTGAAAAAAGATGTTCTGCGCGACTTCTATGAACTCTTTCCCGAAAAGTTTAGCAACAAAACCAATGGAGTTACTCCCCGGCGCTGGATAGTTTCTAGTAATCCCCGCTTGACTTTTGCAATTACCGAAAAAATTGGCGAAAATTGGATTAAACATCTGGAGGATTTACGCGGTTTAGAAAACTATGTGGATGATGGGGGATTTCGGGACTCTTGGCGACGAATTAAATACGATATTAAGGCAGATTTAGCTAATTATATCGATAAAAAAGTCGGCATTAAAGTTGATCCTAGTACCCTCTTTGATGTGCAGGTAAAACGCATTCATGAATATAAACGGCAACATCTCAACGTTTTACATATCGTTACTCTCTATCATCGCCTCAAAAATAACCCCAATCTTGATATTACCCCCCGTACCTTTATTTTTGGTGGTAAGGCAGCCCCGGGTTATTTTATGGCGAAATTAATCATTAAATTGATTAATTCTGTGGCAGAAGTGATCGACAATGATCCGACAATTGGAGGAATTTTAAAAGTGGTTTTCCTGCCTGATTATAATGTCACCTTCGGTCAACGGGTTTATCCAGCTGCCGACTTGTCCGAACAAATTTCCACGGCTGGGAAAGAAGCTTCGGGAACTGGTAATATGAAATTCTCTATGAATGGGGCCTTAACTATCGGTACTCTCGATGGGGCAAATATCGAAATTCGTGAAGAGGTGGGGGCGGAAAATTTCTTTCTTTTTGGCTTGACAACTGAGGAGGTTTATGCTAAGAAGGCCGCCGGTTATAATCCCCAAGAATACTATTACCATAACGAAGAATTGCGGGCAGTATTAGACCTCATTGGTTCGGGATTTTTTAGCCGGGGTGATAGTAGTTTATTCCGCCCGCTTGTGGATAATCTTATCTACAATGATCCCTATATGTTACTGGCCGATTATCAATCCTATATCGACTGTCAGGAAGGAGTCGGTCACGCTTATAAAGATCAAGAACATTGGAGTCGTTTAGCGATTCTTAATCTGGCCCGCATGGGAAAATTCTCTAGCGATCGATCGATTCGGGAATACTGCGAGGAAATCTGGCGGGTACAACCGGTAAAAATTGAATTACCCGATTATATTCAAGCTAATGCTGGTTTATCGGTAAATTAGAACAAATCTAGGCAGTAGGATCGTGTTTATTTATCCTACTGCCCACAGGATGGAACTCTTGTAAAAATCAAAAATTGCTGTTAGGTTTAGGAGTCAGTAGCCAGGAGCCAGTAGTCAGGAGAATTAAGAATGAATAATAATCAATTAAATGGTCTATTTACAGATTTTATGGCATTTAATCCTTATTTTCGCCATTTTTGAACCCTGAAAAATTAACCATGCCAGAGGTTTACTAACTGGCCTTGGGTGACTTTAACCTAAATTTCTACGGGATTGACGGGGCTCGAACCCGCAACTTCCGCCGTGACAGGGCGGTGCTCTAACCAATTGAACTACAATCCCATTTTTGCGACAATTCTAATTGTAACTTCATCATCAGGGTTATGTCAAGCACCTCTGGGAAAATTTTTTTGAGGGAGAGGGAATTATGAATTATGAATGATGAATTATGAAGTGGGGAGAGGAGGAATTATGAATTGGGGAGTGGGGGGAGACCACTGCGAGCCGTTGCGGGGGGAGTGGGGAGAATAAATAAAAATAATCTCCGGCCTCCTGCCGACCGCCTGATCTCAACAAGCAATTTAAATTACGAACAGCTTATCAATCCTGAATTAAAGCCAAAAAATCCCCAATTAGGGACCGGACCCTCTTTACAATGGGATTGTAATTAAGCTTGTTGGGAGCCTGAGCTATGACTAACCCGAATTCGATCGAACAGCTATCGCAGGAATTACTCGATCTAGACCAAGTAGATGCCGATACCGGGGCAGATTTGCGGCAAAAAGCCCAAGAAATCCTCGCTGAAACCAGTATTGACCTCCTGATTCGAGAAGCGATCGCCGATAGTCTCAGTCAAGGCAATCAACTACTTACCCTCAAAACCGTCGGCAAGGAAGAAAGTTACTAGCACATTTGGGGTCAAAAGTCAAGATGAAAGAAAAAATTTTTTTTATCTGGCTGGGGCGGTTTTTGGCCTCTTTTGGGCTGTTATCGGGGATAAGTGCCTGTAATTCCCCTCTTTTGATCACTCCTCAAGTTCCCGTCGGTGGTTTAAATAGTTTTGCCCCCGATCAATTTCCCAGTTATAGTGCTGATGGTCGCTATTTAGCCTTCGCTTCCGATCGCTCCGGTCGTCGTAGTATATATTTATTCGATCTGCAAGAAAAGCGCTTAGTTAATCTCCCTAACCTAAATCGTGGCGATTCTAGCCAAGATCAGCCATCTCTAAATGCTGACGGTCGTTTAATTGCCTATATCTCCAGCGAACGCGGTAAAAGTGATGTCATGGTTTATGATCGTTCCCAGTCCCGTGCAACCCTATTAACCGCTAACCTGCGGGGAAGCGTCCGCAATCCCACCATTAGCGGTGATGGTCGCCAAATTGCCTTTGAAACCAACCAAGACGGTCAATGGAATATTGCGATCGTTAACGGACAATTTTAAACTTGTTCTACTCGGTCTTAATCGTTAAAACCTGCGGAGGAGTTGCATCGGGTGGATATAAAAAATTTACCTGTACTATATGCCAATCCCCGGGAGGAATAGTCAGAGTCACTAAAGGTTGCCCCTCTTGTCCGCGTCTTTGGACGAGATGGAAAAATCTGCTTTGTGCCTGTCCCTGGTCATCGCTATAATTGACGGCTACTGTTCCCCGAAAAAACACTTGTGGGGCAGCCGGATCGAGAAAACGCAAACCCTGCCCAATAATATCCTCTTTAATCGGTGTTTCTAGCGCAATAGTCACCGTTTTCGCCTCATCACTTCGATTAAATAGAGGTAAACTTAACCTATATTCCACACCGTAATTACCATGAGCTTGATAGGCCGTATCGGGATAGCGAACTAACATACTAGCACTTTGATTTTGTTCTGTTCCCAATTTGCCCCCGGGTAGGGTGCTAATCCCATAGGCTATAGATTGACCAGAATCAGGAATATTTAACCATAAAGAAGCTCGATCGACCAATCGGGCTGGCCAAGCTGAACCTTGGGACACCCCCGCTACCCGTCCATAAATTATCTGTCCTTGACTATGGGGAGGAGTGGGCGATCGATCGCGCGGAGTCGATAAATCGCCTTTTTCCAGCAAATTTTGCCACTCTGTCAGATTTGGGGGTCTTTCCTGCCCATTTTCGTCTAGGGCTGCATAAAGAGCTAAACTAGCAGCGTAGAGAAGACCGTCACTTTCCAGACGGAGATAACTGGATCTACCGTTTAAAGGGGGAGTTAAATCGCGGACGGGAATCGCCGCATTTAAGACCATAAAACTCTCCCCCGCCGGAATAATAATCCTATCGGGAAAAATATCCTGACGCTGCCCCATTAAAATATCCCCCATTACCCGACTTCCCGGCCCAGCAAAAACCGTCCCCTGATTATTTTCCACTTGTGCGGGTAAATCGATAAAAGCTGCATCGGGTTGACTCAAATAACTGGCCCCTTGCAGAATTTTAACGGTCACGGGATTAGAACTAGGATTGTGGAGTAATATACCCAGATAAAGGGTGCGTAAATTATCGGGAAAATTCCCCCTGGCTACATGGTGGGCAAAAATATCAAAGCGTCCCTGAAAAGCATAATTTAAATGGGCCGAGGGAAAACTTTTCTCTTGGGGGGGAAAAGTGGAAAGCAAAATCCCTTCTCCTAGCAATAATTCGGGACTATTGCTATTAAAAACGGGAACTTTATCTAGTTGATTCGGCAAAGGACGCACCTGCGCCGGTCGAATTATTTCTACAATAGGGGGAGTTTGGGCAATGGGTAGTAAAAAAGGTAACATCACACAAATTACCATCTCAAGATAATTAATTTTTGATCATAGCATTACTGGCTCGCTCAATTTAGATAGTATTCTGTTTGTCCATATCTAGAGGATTGGTTAATATTTCTTTCTGGTGTTAGCTGACCTTTTTAGTTAAGTACAATCAAGAAAAATTATCAAATTTCCCAATCGTTATTGGCTCTTGCCATTGACCAAATCTATTGTCATCATAGACTAAAATCTAGATTTAACCGTGGTTTTCTGGAAACTTAGCCCGATGTCTAGATATCGATCGAGCCGGAATTGTTATGATAAATTCATGAAGTTTTATAACAGTGTTTGCCCGTGAACAGGAACCAAATCGACTATCTCAGGATTAGTTTAATCGATCGCTGTAACTTTCGCTGTCAGTATTGTCTGCCTGAGGATGCAGAATTGGCCTATGTTCGACCGCAAGATTTACTCACCCGGGAGGAAATTCTTACTTTAGTCAAAAATGTCTTTATTCCCCTCGGTTTCCGCAAATTTCGCCTTACTGGTGGGGAACCTCTCTTACATCCCGAAGTAGTGGAGATTGTGCGCGATATCGCCTCTTTATCTGCCACTAGCGATTTAGCCTTGACCACTAATGGCTATTTACTTGACAATTTAGCCGAAATGTTGTATGAAGCCGGACTAAGACGGATTAATATCAGTTTGGACTCCCTCGACCCCGACACTTTCGATAAGATTATCGGTAATCGCGGCCGGAGTCGTTGGCAAAAAACTTGGGCAGGTATTCAAGCAGCCCAGAGGGTGGGTTTTGACCCCTTAAAATTGAATGTGGTGGTGATTCCGGGGATAAATGAGGCAGAAGTGGAAGATTTAGCGGCTTTGACCATCGATAAGCGTTGGCACGTCCGTTTTATCGAGTTTATGCCCATCGGTAACGGTGATTTATTTCAAGAAAAAGCTTGGATTGCGAACGAGGAATTAAGGGGGCGAATTCGGGCAAAATGGGGCTTAAATGAGGGTCAAGTGCGGGGAAATGGTCCGGCCGATGTTTTTCAAATTCCGGGGGCTAAGGGTACAATCGGCTTTATCAGTCAGATGTCGGAGTGTTTTTGCGATCGCTGCAACCGCCTACGTCTCTCGGCCGATGGTTGGTTGCGTCCCTGTCTCCTCAACGAAACTGGACAAATCGACCTAAAAACTGCCCTCCGTCAGGGAATTTCGCCGGCAGAAATCCGGGAAAAAGTCTGGGAATTAATAGAACTGAAAGCAGAAATAAACTTTAAACTGCGTGATTCCGGCACATCAAGTGGCATTTATACCCGTACTATGTCCCAAATTGGCGGCTAAAAATCTACTGTCCGAATTCTACTCTAGCCTGTTCCACCATTTCCACGGTAACTCGATCGGAACCGGCATGACGAGCTAATTCTTCTATCCTTTGACGCGCTTGGGAACGAACAAAATAGGGAATATTTTTCAGCTTTGCTTTTGCTTCTGCGGTCCATTGTAGTTGATCGGAAAAATCTAGAGCTTCCATAGATTTAACAATAGTAGTCCGTCCATTATACCAAAAAAGATTAGCTATTTATTGGAAAGCTGATTAAATGATGAGTTTCTTGATAGTGACTTTTTCCTGTCTGCTCAATTAGTTAGGGGCGATAATAGGCAATAAGCTAAGACTCATTTTACTGTTGCCTCTTGCCTTATCTCAACAAGTAATTTAAATGCACGGGCAGCTTATTTTTGCCAATCTCTCTTTTTTGAATTTCTTTTAATTTTAGGTTTCTGCTAGGTTGAAATTGACTCTTTGATATAAATCTTGCAAAGAAATCTGCCAATCCACCGACAGCAATTGTAAAACCGCATTTTGCCCCGTGACGAAATCAACTAACCATTGATCATCTTTTTGTTTATAGTAACGTTCCACACTATAACTAGATTGTTCGATCAGAATATATTCCTGAAAAGTTGCCAGAGAACGATAGAATTTAAACTTATCCCCTCGATCATAAGCTTGGGTGGAATTAGAGAGAACTTCGACAATAATTAAAGGATTGATCACGTTAGATTGACTACTCCCTTGATAGAGAGGTTGACCTTTAATCACCATCACATCGGGATAGGTGTAAATGCTATAATCTGACAGCCATAAACGCACCGTTTCCATATAGGTATAGTAATCTTGATTATTGATATTTAAGGGAAAATTACGGCAAAAATTTAGACAAATCTGATTGTGATTAGTTGTTGCTCCTACCATTGGGATAATTTCTCCTTGACGATATTCATTTTTATCTTCGGATGTTTCCTCCAGAGCTAGATATTCTTCGGGAGTATAATATTTAGTTTCGGTAGTGCTTAACATTTTTGACTCTCCTTCCTATTCTATTTTCTAGGATACAGCATTTCTCTAAAAAGAGACAAAGTTATCCTTGAGCAAGGTTATCAATTGAGTGACTCGGATCATATTTTTCCCTTAATCTCCGGCAAAAAATGCTGAGAAATCCACAATTAAAAATCTAACTATCAAAATTGCTCACGCCAAGGGTTAAGATAAACTAGATAAATAGTTTTATGTTTAGTTTCTCCTATGTTTAACTGGTTCCGTCGTCAGAAAGTCCAACCCGAACAAGAACAAGCACCCCCCGCACCCGTAGAGGAAACCCCCAGCGAGGCAACCCCGACGACTAGCGAGGCAACCAGTCAGGAAGAGTATTTAGATTGGGCCAAAAAAGCCTTTAAAAATATTCAAGAGAAAAAAGCCACGGCCGAGGCCGTCGTGAGCGAAACCCCTGAAACATCCATTGCTGAAACAGAACCTCCGCAAGAGGAAGAACCAGTTAAAGAAGAAGAAACCGAGGATAATACCCCCGCCTGGCTGAAAAAATCCGATCGCCTCGAAATTCTCAAAGAAACCGCCATCGAAACCCCTACAGAACCAGATGAGGATTTTATCTGGTCGGCCAAAGTTTTAGCCAATCAGGGACGACAAGCAGAGGACGTTTCCGAAGAAGAAATCACCTGGTTAAAAAAATTGCGTCAGGGTTTAGGCAAAACGCGCCGCAGCTTGGTCAATCAGCTTAAGGCCGTGGTCGGTCAGGGTCCCCTCAATCAAGATGCGGTGGAGGAAATCGAAGCTTTATTGCTTCAGGCCGATGTGGGGGTAGATGCCACCGATTATATTATCACTACCCTCCAAAATAAGCTAAAACAGGAAGCTTTGCCCCCCGAAAAAGCGATCGAATATCTCAAAGAAATTATCCGCGAGATTTTAGATGCACCTTTAGCCAATTATAGCAACCCCGGTTTTGAGCCAGAAAAAGGTAAATTAAATATCTGGATGCTCACAGGAGTTAACGGAGTCGGTAAAACGACGACTATCGGCAAATTAGCTCATTTATCTAAACAATCTGGCTATAGTTGTATAATTGCCGCTGCCGACACCTTTCGCGCTGCCGCCGTGGAACAGGTGAAAGTTTGGGGAGAGCGATCGCAAGTCGAAGTAATTGCCAACCCGGGCAAAAATACCGACCCAGCCGCCGTGGTGTACGATGGCATCGAAGCCGCTAAATCCAGGGAGGTAGAATTACTCTTAGTGGATACGGCGGGAAGATTGCAGAATAAAAAGAACTTAATGGCAGAATTAAGCAAAATTCGCCGTATTATCGACAAAAAAGCCGAGAGTGCCGTGGTGGAATCCCTTCTAGTTCTCGATGCCACTTTAGGACAAAACGGGCTGCGACAGGCAGAAGTTTTCTCGGAAGCTGCCCAATTAAGCGGCGTGATCCTGACTAAAATCGATGGTACAGCTAAAGGGGGTGTTGCCCTTGCCGTAGCGCGTCAGCTTAACCTACCGATTCGCTTTGTTGGCGCTGGGGAAGGAATCGAGGATCTGCGGCCTTTTTCCAGTTACGAATTCGTGGAAGCTTTACTAAGTGGCGATTAATCTCACCCTAGCTATCTTTCATAATCTTTTCATGGTTGCTTCATAATTGTCTCATTTTTAGTTATTCTAGAAATGGAGACTCAGGGTAACAACTATGCAAAGGACAATTACAGTTAGTCATCTAGGAGTATATTATCGCGGCGTGGAAGCCCTGCGGGATATCACCCTGAAAATTTATCCCGGACGATTAACCGGTATTATCGGTCCCAACGGCGCGGGCAAAAGTACCCTGATCAAAGCCATGCTAGGATTAATTCGCGTACAACAGGGAAGCGTTAACTATCAAGGGCAATCTCTACAGGAACAACTGGATAAAGTCGCTTATGTTCCCCAAAGATCTCAAATCGACTGGACCTATCCCGTCACCGCTTGGGATGTGGTGATGATGGGGAGAGTCAGGAAAACGGGTTGGTTTCGCCCTTTTTCCCATATTAGTCGTCAACAGGCTTTAAATGCCCTAGAACGGGTGGAAATGGCTGATTTACGCCATCGTCCCCTCGGTCAGTTGTCGGGAGGACAACAGCAAAGAGTCTTTTTAGCCAGATCTTTGGCCCAAGAAGCGGAGATTTTCTGTTTTGATGAACCTTTCGTTGGGGTAGATCAAAAAACCGAGGGGATTCTTTTTAATATCTTTGGTGAGTTAGCCCAAAAAAATAAAATTGTCCTGGTGGTTAACCATGATTTAGGCGAATCTATCACCCATTTTACTGATTTAATCCTCTTAAATAAAGAATTGATCC
This sequence comes from Microcystis sp. 0824, assembly GCF_003112475.1. Classification (NCBI taxonomy): domain Bacteria; kingdom Bacillati; phylum Cyanobacteriota; class Cyanophyceae; order Chroococcales; family Microcystaceae; genus Microcystis; species Microcystis sp. 0824. The sequence continues at coordinate 87,699 of NZ_BDSM01000050.1, forward strand.
TCGCCGATCAACGATCTAAGGTCTTAACCGATTTTAATCTCCGGCGTGCCTACGGGGGTAAAGTCTCTTTCTACGATGCCATGACACCACCAGATTATCTCCGATCGAGTCTCGATTATCTCGATCGCTTCTCGAAAAACAATGCGATAAACTAGAAGCGAAGATATTTTGGCTGACTGCCGATAGGGACACCAATGACAACTATTTCCCCGCAAGAAGTAACAGGAACGATCGAACTGGCTCCTAACTATCGAATTCCCCTGTTTTTGGTAATTTTATCGCTGCCTTTACTCTTTTTACAGGTCTGGCTCGGAATAATTTTCTCCCTGTTAGGCCTATTCTTGATGTTCCAGACTACCCGCATTCGTCTCCAGTTTACCCCCACCTCCTTAGATGTCTATCTGTCCGGGCAACAAATTCGCTCCTTTCCCTACCAAGAATGGCAAAATTGGCGGATTTTCTGGAATAAAGTCCCGATACTATTTTATTTCAAAGAAATTAACAGCATTCATTTTTTGCCCATTATCTTTGACAGCGCAACCCTGAGACTGTGCCTCGAAAAATACTATCCTTTAGCAGCATCGCCAGCGATCGACTCAGAAGCGAACTAAGATTGAGTTAAAATTAAATCTAGCAATTAATAGCGTCTTAAGTGGGTAGGTGTTAAAAATTGTCAGATCCCCCCGCCTATCGGCACCCCCCTTATTAAGGGGGGCAGGGGGGATCAAAGGCAATATCTATCGTCTATTAATCAGAACCACTTACTTAATTGCCTGCCTTGGCCCTCTGTTCGCTCTGCATTTCTAAAGCCGATGACTTCAGAAGATTTTAATGTTTTACCCCTTGACAAAATGACAGACTTACCCAATGAATCTGTCGAAGAATTTAGTTTTGATGATCTCTGGAACGATCGCCCGGTAGAGAATTCCCTGCCATCGGAAACCGCCCCCGAAGGCGAATTAGTTCCCACAGCGCACGCGCAACCCCTACGAGCAGAAATCGAGGCTCTAGAACGGCAAAAACAGAGCCTAGCGGCAGAAATCTCGGCGTTAAAAGCGGAAAAAGAACGCTTGATCGCCGAGGAACTAGGGGATATCAAAGCTCAAATCGAAAGAATGCTCAAGGAAGGCGTAAAAGACCTAGAACAACGCAAACAGGCTTTAGAATTGGCGATCGAACAGTTAGAACGCCGTCGTGAGCGCATTCGGCAGGAAATGCGGAGTAATTTCGCCGGAGTCTCCCAGGATCTAGCCGTGCGGGTTCAGGGATTTAAAGACTATCTGGTGGGCAGTTTACAGGATTTGGCCGCGGCTGCCGAACAGTTGGAATTACCCCGTTTTGAAACCCCCGAAAAATCCCCCCGACCTGTGGAACCTCCCCTGCGGACCGAACGGGAGGAAACCCCGCGTCCATCCCGTGGCAGTCAAGGCCGGGATTATCGCGAAGAAAGTCCCCGTCCCCCCCGTACCAGTAACCAGGGCCGGGATAATTGGCAAGAACCCCGTCGTTCTAACCGTTCGGGTTATGAATCGGAACCGGTGGGGCAATCCACCCCTAGACAGGGCTTTTCTGACCAAAATCAGCGCATACAAACTCTTTTAGACCGTTATCGCAGTCGCCCTGACTATTACGGTCCGCCTTGGCAATTACGGCGCACTTTTGAACCAATTCACGCCGAACGGGTGCAACAGTGGTTCTTTAAACAGGGGGGCCGGGGTACTGTTCGCGGTATGGGTAGCCGTCTCCAAAATATTCTGGTGGCTTCGGCAATTATCTCGATTATGGCGGAATTACAGGGCGATCGCTTCCGTTCTCTCGTTCTGGCTAATAGTCCCGAACGTTTAGGCGAATGGCGGCGCGGTCTCCAAGATTGTCTCGGCATTTCCCGCGCCGATTTTGGACCGGACCGCGGCATCGTTCTCTTTGAGTCTCCCGAAGCTTTAATTCAAAAAGCGGAACGTTTAATCGAGGATAAGTATTCACCGCTCATTATCATCGATGATACCGAAGAAAGGCTGAATTTCGCTCTTTTACAATTCCCCTACTGGTTAGCTTTTGCCCCTGAACCCCAACAAACTTCTAGTTATTGGTATTAACTAATTAGTCCTTGAGTATTGCGATACATTGGGCTAAAGAAGCGTTAGTTTTCACCGCTTGCGGGTTAATATGGGTGGCAGCGGCTCGATAACCTTGTTCTAAGAGAGCCGCAATTAAATCTTCTCTTTTGGGTAGATCTAATTTGCCCCTTCTCCCAATTTCCCGAAAGCTATAAAAATAGGGAGGAAAATCGTTTTCTTCCCTCATTATTTCTAACAATTTGACTACCTTTTTCCACTGCCATTGTTCGGCTAAATCTGCCATTTTTTCTAGATAAAAGCGATCGTGTAAACTGCCTAACCACAAGGGTCCGGTTAAGGTTAAAGGTTGCCCGTCCCCAGAACAAACCATCTTGCCTAACTTCGGCCAAGGCACTGATTGATATTCCCCGCAGCTATGACAATAACCGAGAAAACCGTAGTTATGACTATTTAATTGTCTATTAGCTGTTAACCGCACCATCACCCGATAACTTTGACCAAAAAAGAAGGAAAAAATCGGCGTAATTCCTAAACCTAACCGGGCCGATTCTAATTGCAAACCGCCGATAATTAATCTTAATCCCTGTTCGTGGGCAGCTGGATGATTGCGAGCATAGGCTCCATAATCAGCTAAACTATTTTCTAGATTATGACCCGTCAGCGTTCGTCCATCGGTATTAGTCAGATAAATTAAACCACCGATTTTAGTGGCTAAAGGAATAGCACTAAACAGAGATGCAGGAGAACCAAAAGCATCAATATCAACTAGATCATAATAGTCTTTTTCAAGATAACATTCTAGGAGAACTTCTTGAGCAGATTTATAGGTTATTTTGCCTTGTTTCTGTTGTAATAAACTCTCTAAATTAGCCGCTAAAGTTGGCTTAATTTCTGGATTACCATCATTAACCCACAGCCAATCCGCACCACTTTCTAACCAATACCTGAGCGCTCGCACACCAGAGCCGCTCATCACCTCTAAAACCCGCAAACTTCCCCGCTCTTTTTGGGCAATTGCCGCCCCTAAAACTCCTAAATCTCGGACGATTTTACTCTCCGGTCGATAAAAAGTATTGTTGATATTAAATATCGCTTTTTCTTCCTGCATCGCTCATCTCATAATTAGCACTCGATCGCTACTTTTTTTCTTTCCACGATTCCCTAGGAGAGGAAAGGGTCAACCACTGCCAAAACCGATCAGACATCAAGATAGAGGATAAATCTAAAGATAGTGTGAAATTAGCAAAAATTGCCGATTTTTTTAGTATTATATCTCTGAAAAGCTGATATTTTCTCCGTGGGAAGGGCAAATTAAAGGTGAAAAAATAGTTATTTTTTTACATCTTATAAGTAGTTAGGTGTTAAAAACTATCAGTTCCCTTATCAAGGGGGGATTAAGGGGGGATCGACCCCAACATCTATCTTAGATGCCCAGAGTTACCGCTGAAGTTTGATTGCTTAAAGAGTCAAGTGCCGATAGCGATTCCTGTGGGGTCGTTATTTTTTTCGTCCCCACCGACAAAATTGAGCAGCGCTCGTCGTCCCTGCTCACCTCGATCGAGTAAAGTAATCTCTAGATAATTTTCCGGCAAAAAAGTTAAACGTTCCGACCATTCGATCGCCACTATCCCTAAATCTACCTCGATTCCCTGCCAATAATTTTCTAGGTACAGCGCCTCGATATCTTGACCCTGCAAACGATACAAATCCAAATGATACAAAGGAAGGCGGCCTTCGTTATATTCGTTAACGAGGGTGAAGGTAGGACTAGCTATCGGCTCTTGAATACCCAATCCTAAGCCAATTCCCTGTACTAAGGTGGTTTTTCCCGCTCCCAAATCGCCTTTTAATAAAATTACACTGCCAGAGGCCAAGGTTTGCCCCAGTTTTTCGCCTAAATTGACAGTAGCTTCTCGATCGGGTAAGTCGATAATCATTTTTTCCCGTTAGGATGCCCATTAACCACTGATTTTAATATAGCGATCAGAGCAGGTTTCTGACCTTCTTGGCTCTGGGGGGCAAAATTTGGTCTTTATGATCGAGAAAAATAAAAGCAGTTAAACTCATCTCTTATCTCTTAGTCTTGCCTTGGGTCAAATGGTCGTTATCAAGACAGAGATAAGCGATCGGCGAAACCTTCCGGTAGATTAGACTAAATGGGAGTTGGTTAACTGCTTTTATAAAATTGATTGTTCCCTAACCATCAGCATTGTCTAGGGTCGAAGGGAATAAAACAACCGAAGTTTAGGACTTTAAGCCAGAAGTTAAGGGGAACAGTGAAATTATTATTTTTGAGTAATGGCCACGGTGAAGACGAGATCGCGATCCGGATTATCAAAAGACTGCAATCATCTCCCCACTGTCCCGGTATTACTGCTTTACCCCTAGTGGGTAACGGTTATGCTTATACTCGTCTGGGGATTCCCCTTCTCGATCGAGGTCAAAAAATGCCCTCTGGGGGTTTTATCACCGGGGATGCCAAACAATTATGGCGAGATCTACGGGAGGGATTATTAGGATTAACCTCCCGTCAATACCGTCTGGTCAGAAATTGGGGCCAAGAAAAGGGAAAAATTGTCGCGGTGGGAGATATCTTACCCCTTGCCCTTGCTTGGTTGAGTGGGACAGATTATGCTTTTGTGGGAACGGCTAAATCGGAATACTATCTCCGGGATGAGCAGGGATGGTTAGATAGTAGCTCGATGATCGATCGCCTCTGGGGTTCCTACTATTATCCCTGGGAACGCTGGTTAATGGCTCATCCTCGCTGTCGGGGAGTTTTTCCCCGGGATAGTTTAACTAGCAAAATTTTACAACAGTGGTCAATTCCCGTTGTCGATGGGGGTAATCCGATGATGGATGACCTTTTACCCTCGATAACGGGCGATTTTCCCCAAGATTGCCTAAATATTCTGCTGCTACCCGGTTCGCGCTTTCCCGAATCTCTCCACAATTGGCAGAAAATTATCGAGGCTGTGGCGGCCATGATTGGACGTTTTCCCGATTATAAGCTGGAATTTTTGGCAGCGATCGCTCCTTCTCTCCCCCTAGAATCTTTTACGGCTGCTTTAACTTCCCAGGGTTGGGGAGAACATAGCATAAATAAGTTTATTTGTCAAGAAGTATTTATAACTATTTCTCAAAGGGATTACGCCGAATATTTAGGCCGTTGCCATTTAGCGATCGCCATGGCGGGAACTGCCACGGAACAGTTCGTCGGTTTGGGTAAACCGGCGATCACAATTGCGGGATCTGGACCACAGTTTACTGCTCATTTTGCCACACTGCAACAGCGTTTATTAGGCTGTTCAATTCTCTTAGGCGATAGTGCCGAGTCAGTGCCAGACAAGTTAGAATATTTATTACAAAATCCCCCAAAGTGGCAAGAAATCGCCTTTAATGGTCGTCAGAGAATGGGTTCAGCCGGGGCCTCCGATCGCATTGCCCAATGGTTACTAGGCAATTTTTGCCCTTAAACGAAAGTATCGGTCTGATTTTCGCCGCTAGTGGTCCCCTCAAAAATAGTTTCTAGGGCAATTTTTTGGGCGCTTGGTTGTTGTCCGTAGCTGAAAAGATGGGGAATTTCTCCGCTTTGTTGACGAAACCACTGGAAAACGTAGGGACTACCATAAACAATCAATGCTTGAATTTGTCCGGTTTTCAGCAAAGCTTGATAGATAGCTTTCGTTTCCTCCCCTAATCCGGCACTACCCCGAAAAGGATTACCACGGATAAATACTTGTAGGAGAGTCGTTTCTGGGGAGACGAGGGACTGATTAAAGGTGCTACGGTCGATTATTTGGGTTTGATAACCCCATTGTCGGGGAATTGTCACCGCCGGACAAGAGCGATCAAGAAAGTCACAGTTGAGCAAATCATCGATAATGATTAAATTGCGGCCTTGAGTGGCTTTAATGGGTAAATTAGCGCTAACTGTTTGGGAATCTTTTAAAATATCCCTGACAATCTCTAGAGCTTGCGGTGCCGCTAAACTGCTTAAGGATTCTAAGGATGGCTGTCTTTGCCCTAATTTCTCTTTTGCTCGTTGAATACGTTGCCAAGAATTATTAATTCTCGCTTCGCTAATTGTACCCGCTTGCACGGCACTATACACCGCTTCGATCGCTTCGATCGGATCGGGAGGCATTAACAGTATATCAGCCCCCGCCTGTACCGCCCTCACTGCTATGGCGGCAGCGCTGGCAATTTTGGTTACTCCTCCCATAATCAGGGCATCGGTGACGATTAAACCCTGAAAACCGAGATTTTGGCGCAGTTTTTCCCCGAGAATTTTCGAGGAAAGAGTGGCGGGAAATTCGGCATCCCAAGCGGGAATTAACAGATGGCCTGACATAATACTATCAACCCCCGACTCGATCGCTGCTTGAAAGGGCGGCAATTCGATCGCTTCTAGGCGATCATGATCGTGGTTGATGATGGGAAGATCGAGATGGGAGTCATTGCTGGTGTCACCGTGGCCGGGAAAATGTTTGGCCGTGGTCAAAACTGGATAGGAATCCGCCCCTAAAATAAAAGCTTGAGCTAGATTAGCGACGATTTCGGGAGTTTCAGCGAAGGAACGAATATTGATAACCGGATTGTCGGGATTATTGTTCACATCGACAATTGGGGCTAAAATCCAGTTAATCCCGATCGCTAGAGCCTCCTTAGCGGTAATTGCTCCCATTTCCCTAGCATATTCTGTGGCTTTTGTCAAGCTTTTTTCGGCTATTTTTCCTAAAGCCATCGGGGGGGGAAACCAAGTAGCGCCAGAAAACCTTTGGCCGACTCCCTCCTCGATATCGGCAGCAATGAGGAGAGGATTATCCCCGGACCAACTTTGTAATTGTTGGCTGCGGAGAGCGATTTCGGCGGCGCTACCTCCCAATAGAATCACCCCACCGAGGTGGAGGGTTTCTAACCAATGTTTTAGGGTAGCGTTGACAGGTTCCCAGACAGGATAGCGGATTTGTTGGTCAAAGAGATAGCCGGAAGCGCGGACTACTATCATCTGACCAATACGTTCTTTTAGGGATAAAATGCGATCGCTCACTATTCAGTTATCAGTTATCAGTTATCAGTTATCAGGTTTAAGTTTTAAGTTCCCAGTGTTGTCTAAATTTAGTTATCCTCTACTGATCACTGTTCACTGGTCACTGATAGCGGAATCGTCATCTTCTGGGGGTCGATCGCTTTTAATATGATCAAGAAGGTGTAACATTCGATCGCCGCGTTCGAGGGAAGAATCTTCTAGGAAGACCACTTCGGGGGTACGTCTCAGACGGATGCGTTGACCGAGTTCACGCCGGACGAATCCCGCGGCCGCTTTTAACCCGGCCATAGTTTCGGCCTTTGCATCTTTGTTGCCGTAGATAGACACAAAAATCCTAGCGTGTTGTAGGTCATGGGAGAGGTCCACATCGGTAACGCTCACCATACCGGCACCGACGCGATCATCTTTAATTTCCATTAATAACATTTGGCTGACCTCGCGCTTAATTAGCGAGGACACGCGAGATACTCGACGATCATTGGCCATAATTTTCGTCCCCTAAAAACAGCGAAACCTTTACCATTGTATCAAGCTAATCCGAGCATGGCTTTGAGGGTGAAATAAAGAAAGGCGAAAGTTCCCCCCAGAAAGCCCACAAGTGCGATCGCTGTGAGGGGATTTTTTAATAAAGGGGCTAACCAGCCAAAAAAGGCGAAGAAAATCCCTAAACTAAAGCTAATCAGATAGCGGGGGTAACGGCTCACGTTATCAAAAAAGTCGCCCATAAATTTTATTTATTATCTTTGTCCGTAAGTAATTATAGCAGTAAGCTTCGATGTTCAAGGGTAATTCGATAATCTCCCCGATTGAGTTTCACTGGGATTTTGGGACATCCGGCGCGAGAATCATCAATTGTCCCTCCTTATCCTCGCGAATGGCTAGAATCGCCGGACGTTCATTTTCTGCCGACTGAGGGGATAACCCGCGAAAAACATAAGTCCAATTGTTATTTTGGATTAATAACCGCCAAACTCGCGGGGGATTAACTTTACTATCATTCGTTTCTTTTCCCCGCAGCTCTTCGAGTAATTTAGTCTCACCGATAATTCGATAACCTTTGAGAGAAGGATCGGTAAAAACATCCTCCGGATTCCGACCGATCGCTATCTGTTTTTCCGGTAAAACTAAAGTGATAACCGGTAAGGTAGAAGTATCATTAACTGCATCGCGACGGGCATCGATCGATCCCTGAGTTCGGGCTAACCAAAAAAGGATAATTAATAGCCAAATAACAGCGATCAAATCTTTTCGGAGAGCTTCGGGAATTCCCCGGACTAATACACTTAGGGGTTGAAATTTTTGATGAAATTTCCGTTGAGATTGACTGACAATTGCATAGGATGGCAGGGGAGACAAAATCCAGAGGGTAAATTGAATCGCAAAGGCAACGGCAACCAGTGCCAGAAACGTTCGCAGCAACGCACCGAAATCGCCACAGAAGACCTGTATCGGCACAAAAAGGAAGGAACGCAAGGGCAAGTCCAAACGGTTAATCTCAAGGCTAAACCAGCCGAAATAGGCCCACCGATAAATCCATCCCGTAAAATAGAGAAAAATCCCCAGCAAACCGAGAAGACTGGCGAAGGTTCCTAGTATCTGTGTTCCGGGAGGGGGAGAATTCGGAGCGCTCACGGCAAAATGTCCCTGATTGGCGTTTTCGATCGCTATCCTACTCGATCGACCGGGTTCTATCGCCAGTTCTTTGTATTTTATCAAGGAGAATAACCCATGTCGATCGACGATCCCCGACAAGTTCGTTTGTTAATTGAGAAAATGGAAGCGAGTTTACCAATCCCTGTGCGTGCAACTCCCGAAACGTTAAAAATAGCTGAAACAAAAGGCGAGCGATACAAACCCGATCACCAGTTTTCGATCGATAAAATTTTCTACACGGGAGACGAGGGGGGAATTATTTGTTCCCTAAAAAACGAATCGGGAAAACAAACGATTCTTGTCTGTTCTTTAACCCATCTACGGATCGATAACGATCATCCGTTAGCGGCGGATATTCAATCCTACCAGAAAAAGCGATCGATGCGGATTGCACTACAGGATGGCAAAACTGGAAAAGCCCTCCGTATTGCCAAACAAAACCGCCCGAACAAAGGTTTCGGAAAGTAAAAATATATTGACAAAAACCGCAGGTTGGGTTACTGTTACTCCTAACCCACCGCATCCAAGATCGAAAACAGAACCAACTAAATCCCGATCATTCAGGCAAGGTAAAGATGAAAAAACTCTACCCAATAATAACCGCAACTAGCCTAGTTTTTATCGCCTCTCTTGCTGGCTATCATCTACCAGCCACCGGCGATCTATCTCCCGTCAAGAAAATTCCCGTATTTATACCGGATGATACAAAAGTATCTTTAAAAAATGGCACTTCTCTATCTGGGAGATTAATCAAGTTCGATTCTCCAACAAAAACGATCGCTTTAGGGAGAGAATCAAAAACAAAAGAAGTAGCAATGAAAGAGATAGAACAGATAGAGTTTCAAGGGAAGATTATTATCAAAAGCGGAACGCTTGTTATTCGTGGGGAAGGGGGATCAAGCAATCCAAACCAGAATAGAGAACGCTGGACGGAACCCCTACAGAACTTCAAAATTATTGATGTTAATCAAGGAAAAGCGGAAGTAACTTTAACCTCGCTAGATTCTCCAAAAATAAGAGGAATCGAGCGTGTAGCCCTTAACAGTTCCTATGTTGTTGAGGAAATTAAATTCAACCCCTCGGACAAAATTGAGATTCAAGTAAACCCCCATTAAAATTCACAAAGAAGAAGCCTATTTTTTAGGCAATTAAGGAAGACTTTAAATGGGAAAGTTGGCTGATGTATTGTTCGATTGTTTTTGGTGATAGTGGATAGTTTAAGGTTGGATTAGCGAGGTAAAAGATGATGTCATTGATGAGATATTCCTCATCTGTTTCATAGGCGATATCTTCTCTGCATTCGATGGCATCGGCCCAGTTTTCTAAGTCGGTGGCAGATAGAGCGTTATTAAGATAGCGATCGAGAATATCGATCAGATGCTCTTTTTTTAGGGTGATAATTGCTTCGCTACTGTCCCAAGGAAAGGTTTTTAGGATAGGGAGGATAGTTGATAGGGATGATTTTCCGTTGGAAGAGAGTGAAAAACAAGAGATTAGACAATGGTTCGGAAAGTTAATACTAAATTGTTAAGTGATGTGAGAAATTCAGGAAATATGGGAGGTGCTATAATTGATATATTTACTCAGTCAAAAAATGATGATTAAGTTAAAAGTCACAACGGTAGGAAACTCTATGGGGGTGATTTTCCCGAAAGAGTTGGTGGAGAAGCTGCGCCTTAGTAAAGGCGATATGCTCTACCTCTTGGAAACGCCGAATGGCTTTGAGCTTACACCCTACGACCCCGAATTTGTCCAGCAAATGGAAGTGGCGGAGGAAGTGATGCGCGAAGACTGGAATGTTTTGAGAAAGCTGGCAACTTAGGCTCATGAACCAGCTAATCTGGATAGCTGATGGGGTAGCTCTCGCGATTCATCACCGCCAAATAGCCGAGCATGGTGGATTAGAGGGTATTCGAGATGAGGGGTTGCTAGAAAGCGCACTTTCCCGACCGCAAAATCTTCTGGCTTATTCTGAGTCGCATCCTGACATGGCTTCTTTGGCAGCAGCCTACGCTTACCCAGGGAACAGCAAGAAATGTTAATCGAGTCAGGGGAGAATATCAGGAATTGAGAGCTTGTTCCTGTAGTTATGATTGCCGCATCATTTTCTATTTAGAACGAGACGAAAAAAATCAAACAGATAGGATAGTTTTGATTAACATTGGAACTCATGATGAGGTGTATTAACTAATAACTGATAGCGGAAATAACTATGAATCCCAAATTTTACGCATTACTTACTCTTTCCCTAGTGGCTACCGTCACCCTACCAGTTGTTAACGGGAAACTCTCCTCTCTCGTCCCTGCGGTAATAGCGCAAAATACGGATGCGAGGAAAGCGGAAGCCGATCAGCTTTTACAATTATGTCGCCAGAATCTTGATAATAATCAAGTAAAATTGGCGATTCAATCCTGTCAACAGGCGGTGATAGCCTACCGGCAAATTAAAGATCTTTCAGGGGAAGCTAAATCTACCGTTAATTTAGGCAATGCCTATGTTAACGACGGTCAATACCGTCAAGCTATTTCTGTTTTAGAAAATGCGGTTAAAATAGCACAAGAGTCAAAAGAACGTCGTCTAGAAGCCCTCGCCTTTTTAAATCTCGGTGGGGCTTACTATGAGTTAGGAGAATTTAAGGAGAGCATAGAATTTTTTCAGCAGACTTTAATAATCGCAAAAGAAATTAAGGATGCTGATTTAGAAAAAAGTGCTGAAAAACTTTTAGTATTAATGGAAGCAGAAAAACAGCGAAAAGAAGCGGATAAGCTTTTCGAGCAAGGCGCTCAACAATATAAAATAAGTCAGTTTCGAGAAGCCTTGCAATCGTGGGAAAAAGCCTTACAAATTTATCAAGAAATCAAAAATCGCCAAGGAGAAGCCGCTTCTTTAGACAATTTAGGAAGTGCTTATCTTTCCCTCGGACAATATCAAGAAGCGATCGATCTCCACAAAAAGTCTTTAGTCATTAACAGGGAGATAGTTAATCGCCAAGGAGAAGCCAATTCTTTAAACAATTTAGGAAACGCTTACCAATCGCGTGGAGAGTATCAAACAGCGATCGATTACCATCAGCAGTCTTTAGACATCAGGAGGGAGATTAAAGATCGACAGGGGGAAGCGGCCTCTTTAAACAATTTAGGAAACGCTTACCAATCGCGTGGAGAGTATCAAAAAGCGATCAATTACCATCAGCAGTCTTTAGACATCACGAGGGAGTTAGATGATCGTTCTGGGGAAGCCAGTTCTTTAAACAATTTAGGACTTAATTACCACTTACTAGGACAGTACCAAAAAGCTATCAATTACCACCAGCAGTCTTTAGCCATCGCAAGGGAGATAGGCGATCTAAAAGGGCAAGCCAATGCTCTCGGCAATTTAGGAAACGTTTACCAATCCCTCGGACAATACCAAAAAGCGATCGATTACCACCAGCAGTCTTTAGAAATCGCTGAGAAAATAGGCGATCAAGGAAGTAAAGCCAGATCTTTAGGCAATTTAGGAAACGCTTACCAATCGCGTGGAGAGTATCAAAAAGCGATCGATCTCTACGAAAAGTCTTTAGTCATCACGAGGGACATAGGCCTTCGGCAAGAGGAAGGGTCTTTTTTAAACAATTTAGGAGTTGCTCACTACTTCCTCGGAGAGTACGAAAAAGCGATCGATTACCTTAAACAGACTTTAGACATTGCGAAGAAAATAGGCGATCTAAAAGGGGAAGCCGATTCTTTAGGCAATTTAGGAAGTGCTTATCTTTCCCTCGGACAATATCAGAAAGCGATCGATCACCATCAAGAGAATCGAGCCATAGCGAGGAAAATCGGCGATCTACAAGGGGAAGCTAATTCTTTAAATAATTTAGGAGTTGCTTATCAAAAGATAAATCAACCCGCAGAAGCGATCAAGAATTTGGAAGAGTCCCTCAACATTATCCTCAAGATACGGGGAGATATTTCGAGGGAAAATATTGCAGGTCAAAATCGAAAATCGTTTTTAGCCTCTAAGGAGAAAACCGTCATCACCCTCGCCACAATCCTCATCCAGCAAAACCAACCAGAAAAAGCCTTTCAATGGCTTAACCTCGCCACTACCGCCGATCTCGCCGATTACAATCGCCTGATCGATGCCAAAGTTGCTGATCCCGATGCACAAAAAGCACTTGATAACTGGAACACCGACAATCAACAACTCGAAGGAATGCGCCGACAACTACAGGATAAATTCTCTGAAGAACTGGCACAACAGATCCGACAATTCGAGGAAAAAGTCTATAAAAATGCGGAAAATATCGGAGATAAATATTCTGAAATTGCTGAACTTTTTGAAAGTAAACCCACCGACATCGCCCAACTCCAGAAAAATATCGCTCCTGATACCCTCGTTATTCAACCCGTTCCCCTCCGCGATAAAGTCGCCCTATTTCTCGTTACTAGAGAAAAATTAATCGTTATTCAAAGTGATACAAAACGCGAGGAATTGAATAAACTCGTCAGCGAATACCGTACCCAATTAGCCGATCATAAAAATAGCGATGTGGATGTTACCGGTGGCAAACTCTACGAGATTTTAATCCGTCCCATTGAATCACAAATCGCCACCAGTTCCCCGAAAAATATCGCTATTATCGCCACTGGACAACTGCGCTATATTCCCTTTGAAACCCTCTACGATGAGAAAAATGAGCAAGTTCTCCTAGAAAAATATCCAATTTATTATTTAACTCGTATCTCGACCTCTTCTCTTGCTACTCAAAAAACGAAAACAGATCGCTCCACTCTCAAAGCCTTAGCTCTAGCTAATCCCAAACCTTTTCTATTTGACACGGAGAAAAAAGAAAAAGTTGATCTTAAAGGCACAGAAATAGAAGCAGAAACTATCAGCAAAATCTTTCCGGGAAGTGAAAAATATCTCGGGACAAACGCAACCTTAGATATATTCAAAAAACAAGCCTTTCGCTTCTCGATTTTACACCTCGGAACTCACGGCTGTTTTGACCTCGCTGGCTGTCCTAATTTGGGTATGCAAGCTAATACTATTCTTTTCGCCAATAAAGAGCAATATAAAATCGCCGATGCCGCATTATTAGGCTTAAAAAATACCGAATTAATTACCCTGAGTGCTTGTCGAACCGCCAAGGAAGCCAACGCAGACGGCCAGGAAATTTCAGGACTTGCTTACGTCTTAGAAAGAGCCGGCGCTAAATCAGTAATAGCCAGTCTTTGGAACGCGCCTGATGGCACAAAATTTGAAGACAAATCCTATGAGGCAATTAATTCGATTATGATGGCTGAATTCTATCAAAATCTCCAGAAAGGAATGAGCAAAAGCGCATCGATGAGAGAGGCAAAATTAAGCCTGATCGAAAAGTATCCCCACCCTTATTTTTGGTCGCTATTTATTTTGATTGGGGATGCCAATTAGGTAGGCGTTAAAAATTATCAGACACCCCCCTTATCAAGCTATCCCTTATAGGGATCTTTCTTAACATTTTTTTCAGTAAGCACTCCAACCCTTATCCTGACTTGATTTCAGTTTTTTCTTTGTCAGTAAGGGTGTCAACAAGGAATATTACCAATTGTTAACCGAGTCTTGAAAGCCTTGTGCTACAAAGGTTTGAAATGTTAAGAAAGATGTGACTAAAGGACAGCTTATCAAGGGGGGGAGGGGGGATCGACACCCCCCTTATCAAGGGGAAACTAAGGGGGGATCGAACATAAAATCCATTTTTAATTTAATTATAACCAGCTACTTAATTAAGCAGCCGATAAGAATTCTCGATCACTGATAATTAGGATTATTTCCTAACTTTTAACTGCCGACATCTGCCGCATTTCTAGATACACTAATAAAGCGTTAATATCGGCGGGATTGACTCCGCCAATTCGCGAGGCTTGACCGATGGTGGCGGGTTTAATTTTTGTTAATTTTTCCCGGGATTCCATTGACAAAGTTTCGATTTTCATGTAGTCAATATCGGGGGATAAATGACGGTTACTGTGGCGACTAATTTGGTCGATTTGATTTTGTTGTCGTTTCAGATAACCGGAATATTTAATTTCAATTTCTACCCCTTCTCTTTCGGCTAAATTTATATCGGGATTACCTAAACCATAACGATCAAGATCGAGATAATGCAAGCTAGGACGACGCAGTAAATCCGCTAAAGAGAGAGAACCTTTGATTTTTTGTTCTGTATCCTTAACGATGGCAATTGCCACCTGATCCCGTTCTTTAATTCTCGTTTCGTGTAGGCGTTCTTTTTCAGCGATAATATTAGCTTGTTTGCTCTGGAATAATTGCCAACGCCGGTCATCAATTAAACCAATTTCTCGCCCTACAGGTGTTAATCTTTGATCGGCATTATCCGATCGCAATACTAAGCGATATTCGGAACGACTGGTTAACATTCGATAGGGTTCCCGCAGATCCTTGGTACACAAATCATCGACCAAAGTTCCTAGATAACTTTCCTCCCGGGGAAAAACAATTAACTCTTTTCCTAAAGCAAACCGGGCCGCATTAATCCCCGCCACCAGTCCCTGGGCTGCCGCTTCTTCATAACCGGTTGTCCCGTTAATTTGTCCCGCACAAAATAATCCCTCAATCTTCTTCGTCATCAGGGTTGGATAACACTGAGTTGCCGGTAAATAATCGTATTCCACTGCATAGGCAGCCCGCAACATCACACAGTTTTCTAAACCGGGTAAAGTCCGCAGCATTGCTAATTGAACATTTTCCGGCAGTCCCGTTGAAAAGCCTTGAATATAAAGTTCGGGAATATCGCGCCCTTCCGGTTCAATAAAAATTTGATGACTTTCTTTATCGGCAAAACGGACGATTTTGTCCTCAATACTAGGACAATAACGCGGCCCTTTGGAGTCAATAAAACCGCCATAAATGGGGGATAAATGTAAATTATCTCTGATTAATTGATGAGTTGCCGCCGTGGTGCGGGTGAGATGACAGTTCATTTGTTCTCGTTCGATCCACACCTCCGGATCAAAACTAAACCAACGCACCTCGTCATCGGGCGGTTGCGGTTCCATGCGGGAGTAATCCACTGAACGCTTATCCACACGGGCAGGAGTGCCAGTTTTTAGGCGACCGGTCTCGAATCCGAGACGATTTAGGGTTTCTGTTAAACCCACCGCCGCAAATTCGCCCGCGCGTCCAGCTGCCATAGACTTGCCGCCGATCCAGATTTTGCCGCCTAAAAAAGTGCCAGTGGTTAAAATGACGGCTTTAGCGGCGAAACAAGTGCCGAAATAGGTTTCTACCCCTAAAACTTGCTCATTTGCCCCTAAAATCAGGTCTGTGGCCATGCCTTCCCGAATAACCAGATTGGCTTGGGTTTCGACGATACCTTTCATCACCGCCGCGTATTCCCGTTTATCGGTTTGGGCCCGTAGGGCCCAGACTGCCGGTCCGCGAGAGGCATTAAGAACCCGTTTTTGCAGATAGGTGCGGTCGGCCATTTTGCCAATTTCGCCGCCTAAAGCGTCCACTTCGTGGGTTAATTGGGATTTAGCTGGACCACCGACGGCGGGGTTACAGGGTTGCCAGGCGATTTTATCGAGATTAAGGGTGAGGAGAAGGGTACGACAACCGAGACGGGCGCAAGCTAGGGCCGCTTCACAGCCGGAATGGCCCGCCCCGACGACGATGACATCAAATTCATCTTGAAAGTCTGCGGCTGAGGAGAAAGTCATACTCGATCGAGGGGAAAATTAATTAATCAGGCTAATATTCTAGCAATTTTTCTGAGTTTTCCCTCAAATACAATACAAGAATACTAACTGAGTCATTGAATAACACCAAAGCGATCGCATAAATCTAAAAACAATCTGTATAATCCCTATTTAACCTTGCCTTTTCAGGGCATTACTGGCTAAGTATTATAGGTGCTTATCATATCTTGACGATCGTTTAAAGATTGTAATCATGGATTTACTTGCCAATCCCGTTGCTTTGTCGCGGATACAATTCGCCATCACCGCTATTTTCCATATGCTTTGGCCGGTGTTAACCACTGGTATGGGCATTTATCTAGTCATTGTCGAAGGATTATGGCTAAAAACCCGCAATCCTGACTACTATCATCACGCTCGCTTCTGGGCAAAACTCTACATTCTCAATTTCGGCATTGGAGTTGCTTCTGGTTTACCCATGGCTTTTCAGTTTGGCATGAATTGGGCGCCTTTTTCGGAAGCGGTGGGGGACTTTTTCGGAACTATCCTCGGTTTCGAGGGAACCATGGCCTTTATGCTAGAGGCTAGTTTTCTAGGAATTATGCTGTTTGGTTGGGGACGAGTTCCCCCGTTAATTCACTTCCTAGCGACAATTCTCGTCGCTTTCGGGGCTAATCTTTCCACTTTCTGGATTTTAACCGCTAATTCTTGGCTGCAAACCCCCGCCGGCGGCATTTTCGTGGATGGTAAATTTATCGTTCAGGATTACCTACAAGCGATTCTCAATCCCTTCATGGTTAATAGTTTCCTGCATATGTTTTTCGCTACTCTGGAAACTTCTTTATTCGTCATTGGTGGGATTAGTGCTTGGTATTTGCTCAATAAACGTCACATTAGCTTTTTTAGTCGTTCTCTCAAAATTGTTCTTACTCTAGCGATTGTTATTGCTCCCTTGCAAATTTTTGTCGGTCATCTTAGTGCCGAACAAGTGTATCACTATCAACCGGCTAAATTAGCCGCCATGGAAGCGCAATGGGAAACTATTCCTGCGGGAGAAACTGCCGGTTGGAGTTTGGTCGCTTTACCCAAGGATAAAGCGGAGACAAATAGCTGGGAAGTGAAAATTCCTAATGCTTTGGGTTATCTTTTGGAATTAAAACCCAAGTTATCGGAACCTGTTCTGGGCTTAAAAACGTGGAAATACGAAGACAGACCGCACATGGTGGGGCTAATCTATTATTCCTTCCGGATTATGGTCGCTATCGGTCTTTTTCTCGCGTCTTTAATGGCTGTAACTGTCGGGCAATGGCTGCGCGGTCAATTATCTAACGAAAAAATCGACAGTCAAAAATGGTTACTACGCGCTTGGGTTTTTGCAGCCCCTCTGGGTTATCTTGCGGTTGAAACCGGTTGGATTGTCCGTTGTGTCGGTCGTCAACCCTGGACGGTTTACAATCAAATCCGGACAGTGGATGCTGCTTCTAAACTGCCCGCAGGCGAGATTTTAACTTCTTTAATCGGAATTACGGCGATTTATGTCGTTTTCTTGGTTTCTGCTCTCTATTTCGGTAGTCTTATTATCCGTCAGGGACCCAATCTTAACTTACCACTGCCGGGGACTCAACAGGAAACAGTGACCTCACCAGAACTAAATCCTCGTTCCCTAGAAGCGCAACAATAGGAGGAACTATGGAACCGTTACAGTATTTTTTGCCGCAAATTTGGTTTTTTATTCTGGGTTTATTCCTGTTTCTCTACGTCCTCCTCGATGGTTTTGACTTGGGAGTGGGAATTCTTTCCCTGACTTCCTCCTCCGAGAAGCGTCGCAGTATTTTAATGACCAGTTTAGGCAATGTTTGGGATGCTAACGAAACTTGGATTGTCTTGATGGGGGGTTCCCTGTTTGGGGCGTTTCCCCTAGCTTACGGGACAATTTTAAACGCTTTATACCTGCCAGCAGTGATTATGGTGGTGGGGCTGTTATTTCGGGCTGTTTCCTTCGAGTTTCGTGAACATTCTCGTCGCAAGTTGTTCTGGAATTATGCCTTCGGACTCGGCAGTTTTTTGGCCGCTTTGGGGCAAGGATTCGCCCTCGGTGCGGTTTTTGAGGGCATTAAAGTGGATGAATTGGGTCATTTTGCCGGCGGCCCCTTTGATTGGTTAACATGGCGATCGATTCTAGTTTCTTTAACTTTAATCCAAGCTTATGTTTTAGTGGGTTCCACTTACCTGATTCTGAAAACTACGGGGAATTTACAGGAAGTTCACTATAAAACGGCAAAAATTGCCGCTATTACCACTTTTATCGGTGCTATCTTTATCACCATCAGTACGCCGCTGCTTTCTGACCATATCCGTCAGCGTTTATTTGACCCTCGACTAATTTACATCTTTATCCTCATCCCGATTCTAGCTGTGGTCTTACTGGGTTTATTACTGCGGAGTTTGCAACTAAAGGAAGAAAACACCCCGATGGTCTGGACAGTATTGCTGTTTATGCTCTCTTTTATCGGTTTGGGATTGTTGATTTTTCCCGATATTATTCCCCCGTCCGTGACAATTTATCAAGCGGCGGCCGCTCCCAGTTCTTTGGTGTTTATGCTGACTTTTGTGGGTTTTTTAATCCCAATTTTACTAGCCTATACAGTTTATAATTACATCGTTTTTCGGGGTAAAATTACTGCTGAATCCTACGGAGAATAGATGGCGTTGCCGATTTCAGATATGAATCTTCTTTGGTGGTATTTTTAAGGGGAAACTCTCTACCGCTGATGCTAAACTGAATTTATTCTAGGAGGTCTTTGGGTGTAATTAACTCGTAACGCTCGAAGGGTTGATGAATCCAAGGATTATCGGGGTAATATTCCACATAATAGTCAGGTTTGATTCTTGATGCCGCTTTGTACCAGATCACCGCAGTTTTGATATTGGTAATCCCGTATTTTTCCTGTAACAAAATCGAGGTTTTTTGGAGAGTGATTCCCGAATCGACTAAATCATCCACTAATAACAAGGGACTCTTTAATTTGGGTTCGATCATGGCTAAATTCGAGGAAATAGTTAATTCTCCCCGAATTTGATGATTTTGCCCCCCGTAGGAAGCAGCATAAAGAATGGCTAGGGGTTGACGAAAAAGACGACAGAGAATGTCACCGACGCGCAATCCTCCCTTAGCTAAACAGACAATCTGAGCAAATTGCCAACCAGAATGATCGATTTTTACTGCTAATTTTTCGATCAGACGATGGTATTCATCCCAAGAAACATAGACATCGGCCATATTTTACATTCCCGATTGAGAATTACTTATTTTCCGCAGGTCGATCACTACTCCAGGCCCACCAAACTCGATCGCATTGACAATGATAGAATTCCTGCCATTTACGACGGGAATCTTCTCCTAAAACGGGAGCGCGGCGATTGATCCAAACGGCCTGAGCTTCTTTAGCTTTTGCCCCACAGTAAGGACAACAAAAATTGTAGGCGTGAACAGCATTCTCTGTCCAGTCAGGAGGAAAGGGACTAAAAGCATCCATAATCTCTAAAATATAAGAGTAATAACTAGAAAAACTGGGTCAATAGATAATCTCCTTGTTTACTTTATCACTAAAAAAATATGGCTAAAGGGGATCAAATATACGCTTATCGGGAATTGCTCAATCTTCAGGGTGTTTATGCTCATCATGGCATCGATTGCGGTGATGGTAGCGTCATTCATTACCGAAAACCGAGCGAGATTGTCGAACGAACTTCCCTAGAAACCTTTGCTAGGGGCGGTAAAATCTATGTGGTGCGCTATGTAGAGGTGGGATTTTCCTTTATCCCCGATGTGGTGGTAGAAAGGGCGCTAAGTCGTCTGGGGGAGCAGAAATATAATCTTCTTTTTAACAACTGCGAACATTTTGCCACTTGGTGTAAGACCGGTATTAGCAAAAGTCAACAGATAGAAGAATTTATCCCGATTATTACCCATTTACAAGCGGTGGGACTCTACGAACCTCTGAAAAAATCTCTCATCGGAGCCGACCCCAACAATGCCCAAACCCTATTAAAAGGGGCTTTAAGCAATCTTAAGGTGAGTTGGGATGAAATTCAACCCCAGTACAAAAAAGCCATTCAAGAAGCAGAAACATGGAATCGAGTAGCGATCGAAGCTTTAAGCAGAAATCGCGATGATTTAGCCCGGGAAGCCCTGAAACGCAAGGTAGAAGCCAAAAAACAGGCAAAACGCCATCAGGAACAATTGGATCAAATAGCGGCCATGACCGAAAATGTTCTTAAAAGTCTGGTGATTGCTAACGGTTAGTCTGGATGTCAGTAAACGGTTCAGTATCTAACCCTCTGCCGATTGCCTCGGTTGATTCCTATCCAAATCAGGTAATTTTAGTTGTTCGCCATGGAAATCTGGATTATTTTACGTTTTTCAATCGCCTCTGCCATTATCGCTTTAGTTTGCTGGTCTTTAGCCAGTGCCGTGCGCGATAGTTGGCAAGTTGCCCGACGGATGCACTCCATCCCTTGCTCCCACTGCCGCTACTTTACCAACGATTATCGCCTCAAATGTAGTGTACAACCCAGGAGCGCCAACACCGAACAAGCGATCGACTGCGGTGATTATTTTCCTGGGGCCTAGTCGGCAATAATACCGAAAAGCTTTTCCAGATGGTGCGAAATTTGCTAGTCTAGGCTAAATAGGTCTGAAATAGTATAGAAACGTGGATACAATTATTGGTCGGGGCAAAACAGCCCGTAGAGCTTACGGTATCGATGAAATCGCACTTGTACCCGGAGTGCGAACCCTCGATCCTAGTTTAGCCGATACCCGTTGGTCTCTCGGCAATATCGAGCGGGAAATCCCGATTATCGCCAGCGCGATGGATGGGGTGGTGGATACTAAAATGGCCGTCCTTCTCTCCGAGTTGGGGGCGCTAGGGGTACTAAACCTCGAAGGTATTCAAACCCGTTACGAGGATCCTAACCCGATTCTTGATCGCATTGCGGCCGTCGGCAAAGCAGAATTCGTCGGTTTAATGCAGGAACTCTACGCAGAACCGATTAAACCGCAACTAATCGAGCTTCGTATCCAAGAAATTCAAGAAAAAGGCGGTATTGCAGCAGTTAGCCTCACCCCTGCCGGTGCCGTCAAATACGGTGCTATCGTTGCCCAAGCAGCGGCCGATATTCTCTTTGTTCAAGCAACGGTTGTTTCCACTGCCCATTTATCCCCTGAAGCTATCACCCCCCTCGATTTAGTGCAACTGTGCCAAGAAATGCCCATTCCCGTGGTTTTGGGCAACTGCGTCACCTACGAAGTCGCCCTTAACCTGATGAAAACCGGGGCAGCTGGGGTTTTAGTCGGTATCGGTCCGGGGGCTGCCTGTACTTCTCGCGGCGTTTTAGGGGTGGGAGTTCCCCAGGCCACTGCTGTGGCCGATTGTGCCGCCGCTAGGGACGATTTTTTCCAAGAAACCGGTAAATACGTCCCCGTTATTGCCGATGGCGGCATTATTACCGGCGGTGATATCTGCAAATGTATCGCCTGTGGGGCCGATGCGGTGATGATTGGTTCTCCCATTGCCCGGTCCGTGGAGGCCCCTGGCCGCGGTTTTCACTGGGGTATGGCCACACCTAGTCCGGTTCTACCCCGGGGAACCAGGATTAGTGTGGGCAGTACGGGAACTATTGCCGAAATCCTCGTAGGACCGGCAAAATTGGATGATGGTACTCATAACCTCTTGGGGGCGCTGAAAACCAGTATGGGAACTTTGGGTGCTAAGAACTTAAAGGAAATGCAACAGGTGGAAGTGGTGATTGCCCCCTCGCTGCTGACGGAGGGTAAAGTCTATCAAAAGGCCCAACAGTTAGGTATGGGTAAATAAAAGTTATCGGTGAACAGCGATCGGTTATCATCAGTGTTAGGTTTTCGATTTTTGCTGGAGATGGGTTTTCTGCTTGGGATTACCATCACCTTCAGGTTCGGTTCTACCGACTCCCACTATTTCAAAAAACTGTTAAATTGGAAGAACCAAAAGGATAATTTCAAAAAATTGAGTTAAGGAGATCAAAGGTGTATAGAGAAAACGATCGCCCTCACAATTTATTTGGTGCCGATAGTGAATTTTCTGAGAGTTTGTGGCAGTATGTGCAGACCTTAAGTCCGGAGACAATCGCCCAACTCTCGAAACCGGAGTCTCAAGAGGTTTTCCAAGTGATGGAACGCAACATTATCGGACTTTTGGGCAACCTTCCTTCGGAACATTTCGGGGTCACTATCAGTACCAGTCGCGAACATCTGGGCCGGTTATTGGCCTCAGCAATGATGAGTGGTTACTTTCTCCGCAATGCTGAACAGAGAATGAATTTTGAAAAATCCCTCGCTACTCTCCAGAGCGGTTCTAACGATTTTTAAAGTTTAGCGGTATTTATTTGGAAAGGGTTCTTCGGTTTGTCTTATGCAACGTACAGGATTATGAGGAATGAAACTCTTATAGAGAAAGACATTTGGCGATTTTTGTCAATTGTTTTCGATCTAGATCGAACTAATCAATTAAATCTCTTGCCAGATAAGGGTTTAGTCGATTTATGTCACCCTATCGAACCATACCAAGTAACGAAGAACCTTGGAAAGGGAAAAGGAGGCAATCAGTAATCAGCTATCAGTTGTCCATTTTTAGTTGTCTTTTATTGCATTAGTTAGCCATATAACTTTTATCTGACTAATAACTGATAACTGATAACTGATAACTGATAACTGATTACGGGGACGGGTAAGAATTGATCGAGGGTAAAGAAGGAGAAATTTCGCCACCTCGATCGAATATTTCCAGATTCCATTGACCGAAACGATTACTTTCAAAAGCAATAAAACGACCGTTCCCACTAATCGTCGGACGACGCACTTCTCCTAAAATATTTTCGGTGATATTTTTTGCTTGCAGAGTTTGTCGATCATAAATATATATATCGGGTTTACCTGACTGTTCCGACACATAAACAATATAGCGACCATCGGCACTAATATCCGGTTGATCTTGATAGGTTTTTGCTTGATTTAACCCAGGTAGGGGAACTAAACGATTAGCCACTCGATCGAATAAATAAATCGTTCGTTGACCCCTGCGATCAGAGGCAAAGACCAGATAACGACCATCGTAGTTAAAACGGGGATTATCTTCAGAGGAAGGGGTATTTAAAGTATTTCCTAAAAGCTGTTGGGGAGGGGTGACAAAACCCGCATCACTACATCCCCCCAGACTGATGATATTAACCGCAAGCAAAAGTCGAAGAAGTTTAGGAAACCTGATCATCGGTCGGCGCCGGGGAAGGAAGGATACAACAATTAATATCATCAAGACAAACTTTACCCCAATGCAATGCCCAACGCACCAATTCCACCCGATTATCGGTTTTTGTTTTCGTCAGGATATTACTAATATGATTATCAACGGTACGCTTACTAATCTCTAGCTTTTCCGAGATTTCTTGATTAGTTAAACCATTAGCCACTAAATCGAGTATTTCTAGCTCTCGATCAGATAATGAAGCGGCTGTTTGAAACTTCCCAGCAGACATGAGTATAATTCCTCTCGTATATGTACTTATTATTCTAGAAGAATTTTTCGCCCTAGGAATCGATAATCAGTAATCAGTGATCAGTAATCAGTAATCAGTGAAAAGACAGCACTGTTACTGCCATTTGATGATGCACACTTAATACATAGGGTTTGCGGCAAAAAGCTCTTCCCGGGGACAGGGTGTGGGGTGTGGGGTGTGGGGTGTGGGGTTTTACCCATTTTCAGGTGGTCAATTACCTAATTTTCAGGGAAAAAGTACCTGAATTTTGCCCCCGATCCCCGCAATGGCTGGCACTTTTTGATTGACAAAAAGTCTAAAAGTCTTATCCAACAAGGTTTTTAGATTTATTCAGCAAACCCTATCTATTTGTAATTGAGGAGCCTCAAAACTTTTGTGGACAATGCGTTGAGAGGGATTGTTCCCCTCTCAGACTGAAAATTGATAACTGATAACTGATAACTGATAACTGATTCAAGGCTGACGGCTGGTACTATATAATAAAAAACGCTCCTTAGTTAGATATTGAGAAAAACATGGAAGTTATCCCCGCTATTGATATTCTCGATGGCAAATGTGTGCGACTTTATCAGGGAGATTACCAACAATCGCAGGTTTTTAACGATAATCCCGGAATAGTGGCGCGAGAATGGGTCAATCAGGGGGCAACCAGATTACATTTAGTTGATTTGGATGGAGCCAAAGAGGGTAAATCGGTTAATTTGTCAACTATTGAAACAATTCTTAATGATATTGCCATTCCCGTACAGGTGGGGGGTGGACTGCGAGATGTAGAAACGGTGAGTAATCTCCTAAAAATCGGGGTAGAAAAGGCGATTTTAGGGACAGTCGCCGTAGAAAAGCCAGAATTAGTCAGCGAACTTTGTCAAAGCTTTCCGGGACAAATAATTGTCGGTATTGATGCTCGCGATGGCAAAGTAGCCACCAGGGGTTGGCTAGAAACTTCCGAGGTAGAGGCGATCGCTCTTGGGCAAGATATGGCAAAAAGAGGAGCCAGCACGATTATCTACACTGATATTCATCGAGATGGCACCCTTTCTGGTCCAAATCTCGCCGCTTTGCGAGAATTAGCCGAATCTGTCGAAATTCCCGTGATCGCCTCTGGGGGCATTAGTTCCCTGACAGACCTACTGAGTTTATTGTCTTTGGAACCTTTGGGAGTAACGGGAGTAATCGTGGGCCGCGCTCTTTATACCGGTGCGGTTAACCTCTCGGAAGCGATTAACGCCATCGGTTCGGGCCGTTGGCAGGATGTACCCCCGAATTTTTTCGTTTAACGGACTTGTTTGAGAGTATCCACCTGTTTATTGAACATATCGGTAAATAGTCCCAAAACGGTGCGATTTTCATTGACTTTGATGTTGACGCTCACGGACATCCCCGATTGCAGCGGTAGAGTGGATTGATCTTTCAAAACTAAATCTTGACTGTTCAAGCGTACCCGGACGGGGAACCGATAAAAACGGTGATTTTCGTCGGGAGGTAAAGCATCGGAACCGATCGAGATTACTTCTCCCTTAATATCGCCGTATTCACTGTAGGAAAAGGAATCAATGCGAATATCGGCCTTTTGTCCCACGCGCACAAAACCGATGTCTTGGTTAGTCACGTCCACCTCTGCCACTAAACAACCTTTAGCGGCATCTTTCACCTCGGTGGGACAGCCATCGGGAACAAGTTTTAATAATGCTTCCGCTTGACTCGGTTGGGGAACAAACCCGGGCCGTGCCTTGAGATCAAAGACCACACCATCGATGGGGGCGGTAATTTTTTGATATTTAATGGTCTGTTGTGCTTGACTAATTTGACTGTCTAGTTCGGCAATGCGCTTGTTGTTATCAATGATAATGCGACTGATCTGACTATCGATTTCAGCGATCCGTTTGTGATTGTCCGCCATTTTATCGCGCACATCTTTTTCCGTGATTACTGTGGTATTAATCAGCTTTTCTCCCGCTTGGGAGATCAACAGGGAATAACGCTTTTCTTCCTGTTCCAAACGGGAAATTTCGGCGATGCCGGTTTGTACTTCTTTCTCTTGTTTTTCTTGATCGATTTTGCCATTAGCCTCTTGCTGCAGCAGTTCATTTTGACGGTCAGTAACCGATTGTTTTTGCTTGTTGATCTGATAACGAGCCACTGCTCCTTCTTCTGCTAAGGGTTCAATATCGTTAAGAATATTGCGCTCGATATCCAAGCTTTCTTGGCCCTGTTTCATCGCATTGGCATTACGAGTCTTAATTTCTTCTAAGACGAAGCGATCATTGATTAATTGCGAGCGGGCATCGGCCAACTGTACCCTAGTTTGGGCCAATTGTTTTTCTAATTGTTCCATTTCCAATCTAGCGGCCGCTTGTCGAGAATTGGCCTCCCGTCGGGAAGCCTCTAAACGGGCTAATTCATCCCCTTGTAAAGCAGAGCTAGAGGCACCTTCATTGACCTGTGCTTGATAAAGTTGATTTTCTGCCACCAAAGCGGCACGATTACGCGCTAAATCGGCGATTTCACTCGGTAATTTTAATTGAGTGATCGAACTTTCCACTTGTGCCGGTGTCAGATCCTGCGCCATTAAGAGACGATAGAATTGATTTTCCTTCTCGGCAGTGGCCCGAATTGTTCTCAAGGATTCTAACTGCACTTTCGAGGCACTGGAATCCATTAAAACCAGTACATCACCTTTGTTAACTCGATCGCCGTCTTTAACTTTTACGAACTGTACTACCCCGTTCACCGGTGCTTGTACTTCTTGCACTTTGCCCTGGGGTTTAAGTTGTCCTTGGGCGCCCACCACCTGCTCGATTTTGGCGACCGCTGACCAAATCAAAGCGGCAGTGGTGACACTCATTAATGTCCAGATAATCGTCCGCGACCAAATGGGCGATTGTTTCAGAATCACCGATTGTTCCGGTGGGCTGAAAGTGGGTAAAGAAGGGGTAATACTTTTATTTTTCGTGGTAGTAGCCACATTTTTACCCGCTTGGGTCAGTTCATCGCTTTTACCGTTACCGTTGCCGTTGTGGCCGTTGTTAGAATTACCATCCATGAAGATTCTCCTATATTTATTTTTTCAGTGTTGCCAAAGGCACGGCGTAGCCGTCCAGTGAACAGTAAACAGTAATCAGTGAACCGATAACCGTTTACTGATAACCGTTTACTGATTACTGATAACTGATAACTGATAACTGACTGACTAGATTTGCGAATCCTGTTGTTTATAGAGAGTATAGTAAAGGCCTTTTCTGGCCATTAATTCCTCGTGGGTGCCTTCCTCTGCTACCGTCCCTTTATCCATCATGACAATAATATCGGCGGATTTGATCGAAGCTAAACGATGGGTGATAAAGAAGACCGTATGATCCTTGAAAGCTTCCTTGAGATTCAGACACACTTGCCGTTCGGTGTTATAGTCGAGGGCGCTGGTGGCCTCATCAAGAATGAGAATTTGCGGTCTTTGCAGGACGGAACGAGCGATCGCAACCCGTTGTCGTTGTCCCCCCGATAGGGATGCCCCCCGTTCACCGACGCGGGTATTATAGCCATTAGGCAGGGTCATAATAAATTCGTGGGCTGCCGCTGCTTTTGCTGCCGAGACAATTTCCTCCACAGTCGCATCGGGGTTAGTCAGGGCGATATTTTCCTGTACCGTACCGTCAAATAATAGCGTTTCTTGGGGAACCATGCCGATTTGACGACGCAGGGAATAGAGTTCCACTTTGTTGATATCATAGCCATCGATGAGAATCCGTCCCGATTCTGGTTCGTAGAGACGAGCTAATAGTTTAGTGATGGTACTTTTCCCGGCACCACTTTCTCCCACCAAAGCGACAAAAGTACCAGCGGGGAATTCTAAGTTGACGTTGTATAGTTGCAGGGCGCCGTGGGGATTGAAGCGGAAAGCGAGGTTTTCGTAGGTGACAGTGCCTTTAATTAAGGGCATGGGGATATTTTGGCGATCGAGTTCTGCTTCTTGGGGAGTATCGACGATATCGGCCAATCTTTCCAACGATAAGCCAGTTTCTTGGAAGTTTTGCCAGAGTTGGGTCAAACGCAGAATCGGCGAGGTAACGTAGGAAGAGATAATCCGGAAGGCGATTAATTGACCGAGAGTGAGTTTTCCGTCTAAAACTAAGGCCGCCCCCACCCACAGCACTAATAAACCCGATAATTGGTTAAAGAAGTGACTAAAGGAACCGGCCAAAGTTGAGGTCATGACCGTTTGAAAACCTTCGGCCACATAGCGTGCATAACGTTCTTGCCACTGCCAACGGGAACGCAATTCGATATTCTGTGCTTTCACGGTTTGGATTCCCGTCATCACCTCCACTAGATAGGATTGGGTTTCGGCGTTTCGTTCCGCTTTTGCTCGCAGTTGTCGCCGCACGATCGGTGCGAAAATAGCTGTGGAGATAACTAAAATCGGCACGACTCCCAGGGCCCAAACGGTTAGGATCGGGCTATAGATCAACATAACCACGATGTAGATAACCGAGAAAATGGCATCTAACACCACTGTTAGGGCTGTACCCGTTAAAAATTGCCGAATATTCTCTAATTCGTTGATTCTTGTCGAAATTTCCCCCACGGGCCGCCGTTCAAAGTATTTCAGGGGTAAGCGCAGCAGGTGATCGATAATTTCTGAACCAAGGGTCATGTCGATGCGGTTAGTGGTATCGACAAACAGGGATGTTCTCAAAAAGGTTAAAATTCCCTCAAAAACGGCAATTACTAAGAGGAAAACCCCGAGGGTATTCAGGGTTTCCGGGCTATTCTGCACGATCACTTTATCGATGATCACCTGAATCATCAAGGGATTGGCTAGGGCAAATAACTGCACGAAGAAAGAAGCAATAAAAACTTCTATTAAGACTCGTTTATGTTTCTTGACAGAAGGCCAAAACCATGATAGGCCAAAACGCTGTTGCTGGGTGTGTTTGGTGGGTTTAAGCAGAATTACTTCCCCTTTTTCGCCCCAAGATTCCAGAAATTCGCTAGTTTTGCGTTTAATTATCCCCCGTTCGGGAACGGCGATCGTGGTTTCCCGTTGATTAATTTCGTAGAGGATAACGATGCTATCTTGCCAGCGAATTAGGGCAGGAGGGTTGATATTGGGCAATGAAGAAGCATTTAGGGGTACTAATTGGCTATGGAGTCCCACTACCTCAGCCACAGCCCCACACAGGGGCAGGGAAAGGCTGCCAGTTCTTTGCAGTTGATCCCCTAGGATGCGTTGGATCACGTCCTTGCGAAAGGGGATATTAAAATATTTGCAGAGCATCTGAAAACAGGCACTCACCGCCTCTAGTTCCGTTTTTCCCCTGAAAAAAGGATAGGATTTGCCGTTTTTCTTGACAGTTTTTTCAAGGTCGATATCGCTGGTGATGTCGCTTATTCTTCCTTGGGGGATATCTAATACCTGGGTAGGTTTATTTCCCTTGATGACTTGGGTTTCTAGGATATCATCCCTTTCTGTTGCTGCGGCCGCTTCGGTTTCAACTGTCAGGAACTTGTCTAACCGATCCGAGGAAAGGCCTAATAATCGGGTGTTAGTCGGATTATTCTGGGTGATAACTGTGCCTATAGGATAATTATCGGTATTTTCGCTGACTAACCAGAGATAATCATCGTTAATCTGGTTGTAGGACACAGAAGCTTTGTTTAAAAGAGCTTGAGCAATTTCTTTCAGGTCCCCCCCACCCCAGGCCTGTTGATTAAGATAGGAGCCTAGAAGATCATAAACTTCAGCGATCGAGGTTTGTTTAAAGAAATATTCCTTAAATTCCGGGTAATTATTGATTAAAGACCAAAAATCCTCTTGTTTTAAGGTTAAACAGATAGTGACTTCCGAAGAAGCGATGACCGTTTCACAGGGGGTAGCGCGCAGGAGACTGATCCACCCGAATAAATCCCCGGGCTGTAATTTAGCTAAAGTGACTGGCAGCGGATTGTTTACCCTAGCATCGTAACCCAAAAGTCTGCCCTCTCCCTCGTAGAGAAGGACGAGGTGGGAGGGTAAGCGGTCGCACTTGAGTATGGCATTGCCCATATCATAGCGAAGGGGTTGTAATTTCTGACCGAGGGAACGTCTAACCTGGACGGGCAGTCGATCGAAGGGCTGTACAGTCTCCAGAAAAGCGGTAAAATCTAAAGTGGTATAACTCATTAGCTAGGCGAAAATTGACTAAGTTGGCAAATAATTAGGCGAAAAGACTGGGTTTACCCAGTGTTGCAAGGGATGCTATATAAGTGATAGCTGCTCGCCATTGACTGGGGTTGATTCGGAGATAAATTTGACTGTTTGCATTTGAGCCGTTAACCATTGTTGGAATAAATCATTGCGTAAGCGTTGACGGGTGGGAGGATCCAGTTCACAGGATAAATATTTTTCTAGCCGGACAATCACGACCCATTCTCCCACTTGCGTCGGTGGCCACAGTTGCCCCGGTTTACTTGCTTTGAGAATTTGCCCGATCTGGGGATGGGGGGCACTCAGTTCCACCGGTCCGATTAGTCCTCCGCTTTCCGCTTCTGAGCCTTGGGAGTATTTTTTGGCTAGTTCAGCGAAGCTATTTTCTCGATCCTGTATCCGGAAAAATAGTTCTTGGGCAATGCCGAGATTTTTTGTCCGAATCAGCGAATAAACCACCTTATCCAATTGATTTTTGACTTGCAAGAAGTAGGATTCTACTTTGTTATCCCAAGTCTCCTGTTTAAATTTTTCCAATTTAATGTCCCGAAGAATTAGATATTCTAGTTGTTCGGAATCCATCCCGTTTTGTTGTAACCAAGATTTCATTTGTTCATCGTTGGCAATTTGATTATTTTGATAGAAACGGGAATAGGCGGCGTTTCTTTCTTCGGGATTGCAGCTGATATTGGCGATCGCTTGCTCGATAATCACTTCCCGGATTAACTGCGGCAGCATACCATATTTTGCCAAAAGAGACAAGACCTGTGACTCGCTAATTTTTTGGTCGCCGATTTCAACAATTGAACTCATAATAAATACATTTTCCTCACAGAAAGGCTTAAAACTATAAACTCTAGAAGCTTCTAAATTTTATTGAGGTGATTATACGTCAAAAGAGGGATTTCAAGCTATTGCCCCCTATTCTAATGTGAGTTTTCCACCGTGAAAGCCGAAAATTACGGAAATTAAACAAATAAGTCGGTCCTCTCGGTGGGGATGGTGAGGGGAAGTGATCCTGGTCTGGCCGATAGGCCTGCCCAAAAATCCTGCTCAGAAACCCCTAATCACGGCTCTAATTGACTAAAATAGACTTCTTGCAGAAGTGGGGGAAGGGGGAGAGGGGAAATTTTAACCTTTAACCCTTAACCCTTAACCCTATAATATGCAACCCTTTTCCCTACATTTGCGGAAAGTTTTTTGATTTATGCAAGAGATCTAATGATAGGATATAGGTCTAGCTGCCTTGGAGAGGTGGCAGAGTGGTCGATCGCGCTCGACTTGAAATCGAGTAACCAGCAATGGTTCGTGGGTTCAAATCCCACCCTCTCCGTACTCAACCAATCAAATTGAGACTCAGGTTGCACGATTGTTCGTAGACAGGGGAAAATAAAATATACTAGGCTAAAAAGATAACATGAGGCAGTAGCCCCCCGGCATGGTTTTTTGGAAAAGATTGTTTAATAGCTCGGAAGTCACTGCATCACCTGACTATTCGGGAGACTTGGTAGAGGTTGCTCAGAACGACCTCGGACAGACGCGAGTGTTTTTTAGTACCGATCGAGAGCTAGATCTGTATGAGTTAGAAGAACTTTGTGACTCGGTAGGTTGGGCCCGTCGTCCTTTACGCAAAGTTAAAAAGGCGATCGAATGTAGTTTTTTAGTGGTATCGATGTGGGAAGTGCGAGGTAATCGCCGTCGTTTGGTGGGTTTTGCTCGTGCCACTTCCGATCACGCTTTTAATGCTACGGTCTGGGATGTGGTTGTTCATCCTCACTATCAAAGTAAAGGCTTTGGTAAAGCATTAATGAAATTTATGATCAGGAAGTTGCGGGGTGAGGACATCAGTAATATAACTCTTTTCGCCGATCCACAGGTGGTGGATTTCTATCGTCGTCTCGGTTTTGTTCTCGATCCCGAAGGTATCAAAGGGATGTTTTGGTATCCCGATTAAGAATGCGGCTCTTAGGCTATACTAAAAAAAGAGTTTGTTTCGGGATGTAGCGCAGCTTGGTAGCGCGCCTGCTTTGGGAGCAGGATGCCGCAGGTTCAAATCCTGTCATCCCGACTGGAGAAAAAATTATTAAAATCCTAACTTTGTCTCCGTTCCGGTTGACAAAAAAGGCTGCCTTCTTTTATGGCCAAACTCAGGTGAATTAGCTGGAAAATTAGGGAGTTTGGGGAGAGAAGCAGGAGATTCTTGGGGAATAACAAGGGTCTTTCTCTAGAAAAATTGCCCTTGCCTCCCCGTGTCTCCCACTGCTCCTTGTCATATCTCGACAGACGATTATTCTTCTTCTTCGTAATCCTCCTCGAAATCGTCCTCCTCCCCTTCCTCATCAGCTGCTGACCAGCTGTCGCTAATGGGTTGGCGACTAAAGCGACTGCTGCCGCGGGAGGAGAGGAAAGCCATCTCATCATCCTCTAAATCGACCACATCACCCTCAGCGTAGGCGCGAGCGGTTTGATCGTCAAGAATCATATCGCTATCGTCACTACTATCGCCGAAACCGGGACGGGGGGGGAAGCCGATCGCGCCGGGGGCAGCGTAATAGCTACGATTGTTGTAGTTATATTCCTCCTCTGGGGGGGTGTAATCGCTGATCCCCGCCGTGTTTTCGTGGGAATTGAAGCCAGTACCCGCCGGAATCAGACGACCGATAATCACGTTTTCCTTGAGACCGCGTAACCAGTCGGACTTGCCTTCGATCGCCGCTTCGGTGAGGACGCGGGTGGTTTCTTGGAAGGAGGCGGCACTGATAAAGCTATCGGTATTCAAGGAAGCTTTGGTGATCCCCAGTAGTACAGGCGTATATTTAGCCGCCGCCCCACCGGTGATCGACATGGCTTCGTTTACTGTTTCCACCTGTCGCAGTTCCAACAATTCCCCGGGTAACATACTGGTATCGCCGCCGTCATCGATCCGCACCTTAGAGGTCATCTGACGTACGATCACTTCGATGTGTTTATCGGCAATATCGATCCCCTGGGATTGATAGACCGACTGTACCTGATCGACGAGGAACATCTGGGTTTTTTCCAAGGCCTTCAGGGCTGCCTCGTAACTGCCCAAGCTATCCACATAATAATTAAAGAACACCTCTAAAATCTCGTGGGGATTAGCCTGACCATCGGTTAACGCCTGGCCCACATCGATACGCTGATTATCGCTCACCAGAGGGTTTTGACTGCCTAAAAGCGGATATTCACTGATCGTGCCGTCATCCTCGACCACCTTAATATCGACAATCTCAGAATCTTGGTACTCCACTTGACAAACTCCCGGTTTGCGTGACAGAACACAAGCCTCTTTCGGTTTACGCGCTTCGAGCAGTTCTTCGATTCTCGGTAAACCTTGAATGATATCCCCAGTTTTCGAGCGCTCAAACACCAACAGCACCAAATTATCGCCCCGTTGGACCAAATCCCCCTCATCGATGTGCAGAATGGCCCCCGCCGATACTCGGTAGGGTCGGGCGCTACGCAGACGGATTTCGTAGCCAGTGACGGTTTCGTCAACGGCCAGCACTTGACCAGAATTGGGGGCTAAAACTCCGTCACCGATCTCAGTTTCGGCGATCACCAGATCCCCAGCTTTGACGGTGGGAGCAACGGCGAGCGGGAGAATAAACTCGTCACGGTCACTCACAATTAAAAGACGGCGCACCGCTTCGCTACCCTTGCGAATCCCGCGAATTTCTCCAACTTCCTTACACTGGATCTCGGTTCTGGCCACCACTGCTCCAGGTGGAATTTCATCGCCATCTTGGACGAGAACGCGAGTCTGAACATTGCCACCTAAAGGATCACTATCACTATCCCGACGCAGCACCAGAGATTCCAGAATAACTAACTGTAAACGCTGACAATCGCTGTCCTCGCACCGCTTCGCGGATCCCTGCGGGATCGGTTCTAACTCGATATCGGCCGTCAGATGGGAGACCGATTCTGGTTCTTCGCTAGAAATTTCTAGGACTAATTGGGTGCTAATCAGTTGACAACCCTCAACGGATTTAACTCTTTCCCCGTCTTTAAAGAAGATGCGCTGCACCGATCGCAGTTCGATATGTCGTCCTCCTTCTTGGTTAGCGGAACCTTGGGTGGGAGAAGTGGATTGGTCCTGTACGGTGAACTCCTGTACCGGTCGCAACAGTAACCCCAAACCCTCGTTAGTTTCTACCCATTCGGCTTGCCGTAACTCCTCGATCGTCACTTCGGGAGTCAACTGTGTCCCAGGGTAAATTAACTGTTCTTGGGCAATTCCGGAGGATTCTGGTTCGAGATCCATAAATAACAGCCCCGGTTTGACAATAATCTCCCGGAGGATGTCATTTTTCTGGATCACTTCCACCACACCGCTAGAGTTACAGAAGATGTCTTTAACCACTTCTTCCCCCGCTTCCACATACTGGCCATCTTCCACCTGTAAGAGGGAGATATCTTTATTGACTTCGTGGGTTTCTTCGGGAATCCAGAGGATCGTGCCGCCTTTGGTGATTTCATACCCCTGTTTACGGCTGCCTTTGGAGACTTCGATATCGACGTATTTAATCATGCCGCCGGTGTGGGTTTGATAGCGATCATCGATTAACTCGGCGACAATGGCATGATTCTGTACTTTTGTCCCCGGAGTGGTTTTCAGCAGGAAGCGTTGACCGTCTCCGGTATGAATAATAAATTGTTCCCGACCAGCACTACTTTCTACTTTTACTTCGGCCTGATCCAAAGACACGGAAGCGGTGACGATATCGATTTCCCGGCTATTGGGGGCTAAACGCACCAAACCGCCGTTAGTGGATACCAACTTAGTTTCCGCCAGAACATCCCCCACTTGTACTTTATCGCCGTTACTGACCACGGGTTCAGCCCCCGGGGGCAAGTTATACACTTCTCCGGAGAGAATCCATAGTAATCCCCCCCGTTGGGCGATGCGGGTGGTATTGCCTTGGCGATCGGTTTTTTCCTCTGGGACTAATTGGGAGAATAGCACCTCGCCGGCTAAGTCACTGGTTACGTCTTTTGTGGCTTTTTCCGTGGATTTTTGGACTTTATCGGAGGTAATTTCCGCTAGTAACTGTTCCTCGCTTACTGTTGCCCCATCGGTGACGAATAGCAGCGACCCCGGAGTCAAAGAGTAGGTGACAGTTTCTTTAGTTTTATCCTTGGGCGTTAATTTAATTTCCCCTGGGGCCTCCACCTGATCCCGTTCATCCCCGTGGCGAGTTCGCACGTTACGGATACTTAACCCCGGCAGAAAACGCACAGTTCCCTCGAAGGGACTCCGCACTTGCCGGGCTACTTCTCCGGTAAATACGCCCCCGGTGTGGAAGGTACGCATGGTTAACTGAGTCCCCGGTTCTCCGATCGATTGGGCGGCAATAATCCCCACTGCTTCACCCATATCCACCGGATGACCGTGGGCCAGACTCCAACCGTAACAGGTTTGACAAACCGAGCGGGCCGCTTCACAGGTTAAGGGGCTGCGGACTTTGATTTTATCGACGAGTTTGCCCAATTTTTCGGCGGTTTCGTCATCGATAATTTGGTTGCGGGTGGCGATCACTTCTCCGTTGACCACCACATCTTCGGCCAGGGAACGACCTAATAGGCGATCGCTTAAGGGGATTAACACGCGATCGCCATCGGTCATGGCGGTTAATTCGATGTAACGATTGGTGCCACAATCGGCCTCGCGGACGATGACATCTTGGGACACATCGACGAGACGACGGGTCAGATAACCGGAATCTGCCGTCCGTAAGGCTGTATCAACTAAACCTTTGCGGGCCCCGTAGGAGGAAATAACGTATTCGGTAACGGTCAATCCTTCCCGGAAGTTAGTCTTAATCGGGAGGTCAATAATTTCCCCCTGGGGATTGGCCATTAATCCCCGCATTCCGACTAACTGACGCACTTGGCTCATATTACCCCGCGCCCCGGAGAAAGCCATCATATAGACGGAGTTGAGGGGATCGGTAACTTGGAAGTTGCGAATTACTTCATCTTTAAGCGATTCAGATGTACTATTCCAAGTGTCAATTACTTTTTGGAAGCGTTCCACTTCGGTGATTTCCCCGCGCACATAACGCTGTTCGGTTTGCCGGATTTCCTGTTCGGCACTTTCGATCATCTGTCGTTTAGCCGGCGGTACGGTTAAATCATCCACACTAATGGAAACCCCTGCTTTGGTAGCGAAACGAAAACCGAGGTTTTTCAATTCATCGGCCATTTGTGAACAGCGCGCCGAACCGTAGTTTTGATAGGCCCAAGCGATCAGTTTTTTCAGTTTTCCTTTGTCAACAGTTTGGTTATAAAACATCTCGATCCGGGTAACAAGTAAACAGCTATTAGCTATCAGCATTCAGCATTCAGCTATCAGTTAGAAAAGGGAACAGGAAACAGGGAATAGGGAACCTGGAATAGGCAAATTTTTACTTTACTGTCCTTTTTTTGGCTTTTTCCTTGAAAATTCTCTCCTGTCTCCTGACTGGAAAGAGGGTGTAGGGTGTGGGGTGTAGGGAAAGAAACCTCTTTCATCTGTGGGGGTGAAAATTTTTTCATCGGGACTGACTCCTGACTTCTCACTGATAACTGATAACTGATAACTGATAACTGATAACTGATAACTGATAACTGAAATTACACTTCCGATTCTTCTTCCTCAAGGTCTTCCGTGGTTAAGGATTCGTAGGTGGGGCGAGAGGGGGCGCGACGGCCGACATCGACCATCAGATCCACCTCCACATCGCGGGAAGTACCATCGGGGGCATTTTCCACCTTGTGAACGGCGATATCGAGGCCGAGGGATTGCAATTCTCGCATCAAAACCTTAAAGGATTCTGGCGTACCTGGGCGGGGAATCGGCTTGCCTTTTACGATCGCATTTAAAGCCTCATTCCGTCCTTGCATATCATCGGACTTCACCGTTAGCAATTCCTGCAAAGTATAGGCCGCCCCGTAGGCCTCCAGGGCCCAGACTTCCATTTCTCCGAAGCGTTGGCCTCCCTGTTGAGCTTTACCGCCCAAGGGTTGCTGAGTAACCAAGGAGTAGGGACCGGTAGAACGGGCGTGAATTTTATCATCAACCAGGTGAACCAGTTTTAACATATAAGCCATACCGACGGTAACGGGACGGTCAAAGGGTTCGCCGGTGCGACCATCATAGACGGTGACTTTGCCAGCGTGTTCTTCCTTGAACACCCAATCGCGATTGGGTTTTTTCGAGGCGTTTTCTAGCAATCCGTGGACGGTTAAACGGCTGGCTTCTTCCCCATACATTTCGTCAAAAGGAGTAATCTTAAAGCGCACGCCCAGATTTTCGCCGGCCCAACCCAGTAAACATTCAAACACCTGACCGACGTTCATGCGACTGGGAACCCCTAGGGGATTGAGAACGATATCGACGGCACGACCATCGGGGAGGTAGGGCATATCTTCTAGGGGCAGAATCCGAGAAATAATTCCTTTATTGCCGTGACGACCCGCCATTTTATCGCCCACTTGGATTTTGCGTTTTTGGGCAACATAGACCCGCACCACCATATTGGCCCCGGGGGGTAATTCATCCCCCTGTTCGCGGGTAAATACCCGCACATCCACTACCCGGCCTTTTTCGCCGTTGGGGACGCGCAGGGAGTTATCGCGTACATCCCGGGCTTTTTCGCCGAAAATTGCCCGTAGTAGTTTTTCTTCGGGGGGTTGGTCTGATTCTCCTTTCGGGGTGACTTTCCCCACGAGGATATCGCTGGCTTCTACCCAGGCACCGACGCGAATAATGCCGCGTTCATCGAGGTTTCGCAGGGCATCTTCACCGACGTTGGGAATTTCCCTGGTGATTTCCTCCGGTCCGAGTTTGGTTTGACGGGCTTCGATTTCGTATTTTTCGATGTGGATACTGGTATAGACATCTTGTGCCACCAGTCGTTCACTGATTAAAATTGCGTCTTCGTAGTTATAGCCTTCCCAGGGCATATAGGCGACGAGGATATTCTGGCCGAGGGCGATTTCTCCTCCTTCGGTGGCGGAACCATCGGCGAGGATCTGTCCGGGGACAACCTGTTCACCTTGATAGACTAAAGGACGCTGATTTAAGCAGGTATCTTGGTTAGAGCGTTGATATTTCTGAATTTCGTACTCGATCTCGCTCTTGCCAAAAATCTCTTTGTCTTGATCCGCTACTTTGATGCGAATCCGGTTAGCATCAACGTAGGAAACGACCCCATTGGTACGCGAAACGATGACCATGCCAGAGTCGCGAGCGGCCTGTGCTTCTAATCCCGTTCCCACAAGGGGACGTTCGGGACGCAGCAGGGGGACTGCTTGTCGTTGCATATTAGAACCCATGAGGGCGCGGTTAGCGTCGTCGTGTTCGAGGAAGGGAATCAGGGAAGTGGCCACCGAGACAATTTGGACGGGGGAAACACAAACGTAGTCCACTTGTTCGGGGGAAGTGGTGGAGAATTCCTGCCGATAGCGCACTGGGATAGTTTCGCCGAGGATATAACCATTTTCATCGGTGGCCACGTCTCCAGGGGCCACCCGCAGATCGTCTTCTTCGTCGGCGGTTAGGTATTTAACGGGGAGATCATAGCGTACTCGGCCATTTTCCACCACATAACAGGGGGTTTCAATAAAACCGTAGTCGTTGACGCGAGCGTAGGTGGCCAGGGAACCGATTAAACCGGCGTTGGGACCTTCTGGGGTTTCCACCGGACAAATGCGACCGTGGTGGGAGGGGTGGATGTCGCGCACGGCAAAACCGGCCCGTTCCCTGGTGAGACCGCCGGGTCCAAGGGCGGAAATGCGGCGTTTATGGGTCAATTCCGCTAGGGGGTTGGTTTGATCCATGAACTGGGAGAGTTGCGAGGAACCAAAGAATTCTTTAATGGCCGCTACTAGGGGTTTCGGGTTGACTAGGGAAGCGGGGGTGAGGTTTTGGGATTCACTGACGGTCATCCGTTCCCGAATGATTCTTTCTAAGCGGTTTAAACCTACTCGCACTTGGTTTTGTAGCAGTTCACCCACGGAACGGACGCGACGGTTGCCGAGGTGGTCGATGTCGTCGGTGTTGCCGATGTCAAATTCGAGGTTAATTAGGTAGTCGATCGCTGCTAAGATGTCGGTGGTGGTGAGAACGCGCTGGTTATCGGGGACGTTGAGGCGTAGTTTTTTGTTGAGTTTATAACGACCAACGCGACCGAGATCGTAGCGTTTATTGTCAAAAAAGCGCGATTCGAGCAGTTGTTGTCCGCCGGTGACGGTGGGAGGTTCCCCGGGGCGTAGTTTGCGGTACAGGTCGAGCAGGGCTTCTTCTTCGCTGGGATTGCCTTCTTTGTCAAGGGTTTTTTGGTAGAATTCGGGATGCCGTAGGGAGTCCAAGATTTCGTTATCGCTCAATCCGATCGCTTTCAGGAGAACTTGGGCGGATAATTTGCGGGTTTTGTCGATTCTGACCCAGACTAAGCCGTTTTTGTCGGTTTCAAATTTTAACCAAGCTCCTCGGTTGGGAATCAGGGAAGCGGAGTAGGTGCGGCGACCGTTTTTGTCGATTTCGGCTTTGTAGTAAACACCGGGGGAACGGACGATCTGATTGACGATGACTCGTTCGGCACCGTTAATGATGAAGGTTCCCCGTTCGGTCATCAGGGGTAAATCGCCGATAAAGACTTCCTGTTCGATGTTTTCTCCCGTTTCTTTGTTGATTAAACGGGTGGGAACGTACATCTGAACGGAATAGGTGCTATCGCGTCGTTTGGCTTCATCGACGTTGTATTTCGGTTCTTTGAGTCTGTAGTCCTGGCCGAGAAAATGTAGTTCTAATTTACCTGTATAGTCGCTGATGGGGGAAAAGCTGTTCAGTTCCTCGATTAGTCCTTCTTCCAAAAACCACCGAAAACTGGAGTGTTGGATTTCGATGAGGTCGGGTAAGAGGTTAAAGGTAAGATTGTTCATTATGGTTACAAGGGCTGATGACACGATAGCGACGGTCGGATATCAGTGAGCGGTGAGGGGATGGGTGATGGGGGAGTAGGGGAACACCGGAGAATAAATAAAAGCTTTCTCCTGACTCCTGACTCCTGACTCCTGACTCCTGACTCCTTTCTCCTGTCTAATAAACTATGTTTTTTAACTGGGGAGTTGAAATAAGTTGCGGGCGTTGTGGGTGGTTTGTTCGGCTAGGGTTTCGACCGGATAGCCGCGC
The DNA here is from genome assembly GCF_003112475.1 of Microcystis sp. 0824. NCBI lineage: Bacteria > Bacillati > Cyanobacteriota > Cyanophyceae > Chroococcales > Microcystaceae > Microcystis > Microcystis sp. 0824. The sequence continues at coordinate 128,147 of NZ_BDSM01000050.1, forward strand.
AGACGGGCGACGGTTTCGGCCACGTGGAAGACGAAGGAGGGTTCACAGGGTTTACCTCGGTGGGGATTGGGGGAGAGAAAGGGGCAATCGGTTTCGATCAGTAGGCGATCGCTGGGGACAATTTGGGCGGCAGCTTGCACGGTTTTACTGTTTTTGAAGGTGACAATGCCGCTAAAGCTGATGTAAAAACCCAAATCTAAAAACCATTGAGTTTCTTCGGGGTTGCCAGTCCAGCAGTGCATCACGCCGCGAATTTTGCCCACTTGTTGCCGAAAGGCGATGATTTCCTCCCGCATGACCGGGGCCGCATCTCGACAATGGATAATCACGGGTTTATCGAGACGATGGGCGATTTCTAATTGCGTCCAAAAGACTTGTTTTTGCTGCTCTTGATTATCCGCTTTATAGAAGTCTAAACCCATTTCCCCGATCGCCACAACGCGCCGATCAGATCGGGCTAGGGATTCGATCTGATCGGCACTATTATCTCGCCATTTTTGGGCATCTAGGGGATGTAAACCGACGGCGAAGGAAATTTCCTCAAATTGATCAGCAATGGCTTTAATCGCCGCAAATTCATCTGGTTCAACACAGGAGTGAACCAGATGAACGACTCCCACACTTCGCCAACGTTCGGAGATAGCGGGCAAGTCGGCTTGCAAAACGTCAAAGTTCAGATGAACGTGCGTATCTATTAATTGCATCGACCCCCGATCGCTTGTTGCGTCTGTCCTGATTACAGCTTACTTGTTTCTTAGGAAGCTTGGCTAACTTTTTGCCAAGCTTTGGCTAAACCAGCTTTTTTTCTAGCGCCGTTGTTCCGGTGCAAGACGTTGCGCTTGACGGCTTTATCGATTTTACTGTAAGCTTCTGATAGAGCTTGTTGGGCGCTTTCTAGCCCTTCTGGGCTGGGGTTGGCTCCGTAGGCCGAGACAGCGACAAGACATTTTTTGATCAGGGTTCTTACGGCTGACTTGTACGCTTTGTTGCGTAGACGATTTCTTTCGGAGATTTGGACTCGTTTGAGTGCAGACTTTGTATTAGCCACAGTCGTTTCTTGTTCTCAATACTGGTATGGTTAATCGGGACACAGACAAACCATAATAACAGATTTGTGCTATTTGTTGCAAGAGTTTTCTGGACAAGATTGGGACAACCCCAGAGACGGGGAAGGATTGAAGGTTAAGGGGACTGTCAAACCTGAATTCAGGTTCAGGGGATTTTGCCGTGACTGTCCCGATAACTATCGCCAAACTTGTCGCCAGAGGCTAAAGTGTGCTATAAGCAGTCAGACCCTGCCCTGGTCTTTATTCTTTCCGATTAGGTAAATTACTGATGACTGAAGCTAAACGCGCCCTCATTACCGGCATCACCGGTCAAGATGGTTCCTATCTGAGCGAATTATTATTAGAAAAAGGCTATGAAGTCCACGGTATCATCCGTCGTACTTCAACTTTTAACACCGATCGCATCGATCATATCTACATTGACCCCCACCAGCCAGATGCTAAATTATTTCTTCATTATGGCGACCTCACCGACGGGACGACCCTGCGGCGTATTCTCGAACAAGTGCAACCGGTAGAAGTGTATAATTTAGGGGCCCAATCCCATGTGCGAGTTAGTTTTGATGCCCCAGAATACACCGTTGATGCAGTAGGTGTGGGAGTTTTAAGATTACTAGAAGCAATTCGGGATTACCAAAAAAGAACTGGCATCGAAGTGCGTTTCTATCAAGCAGGTTCCTCGGAAATGTTCGGGAAAGTCATGGAAGTTCCCCAAAAAGAAACCACGCCATTTTATCCCCGCAGTCCCTACGCTTGTGCGAAAGTTTACGGTCACTGGCAAACAGTCAACTATCGGGAATCCTACGACTTATTTGCCTGTAACGGCATTTTATTTAACCATGAATCCCCCCGTCGTGGAGAAACTTTTGTCACGCGCAAAATTACCCGCGCCTTGGCCCGAATTATTGCCGGACAACAGAAAAAACTCTATCTAGGAAATCTCGATTCTAAAAGGGATTGGGGTTATGCTAAGGATTATGTGCGGGCGATGTGGTTAATGTTACAACAGCAAGAACCGGATGATTATGTGGTGGCAACAAATGAAACCTATTCTATCCGGGAGTTTCTCGATATTTCCTTCCAATATGTTAATCTAAATTGGCAGGATTATGTGGAGTTTGATGAACGTTATTTGCGTCCAGCGGAAGTGGATTTATTGATAGGAGATTCCACAAAAGCTAGGGAGAAATTAGGCTGGCAGCCGTCGGTGACATTCGAGGGACTGGTAAAATTGATGGTAGATGCGGATTTAGCGGCTTTGGGGATTAATCTTAATAACGGTGGTGATAGCCAACAGTTATTAAAAGATCTGGCTTATCTTCGCAATCGTTCCTTAATTGCCGTCGATTAAAAAGTCGGGTGGGTTAGGGAAGGGCAACCCACCCTCCTGTCGGGAATGACCAGCAACTGTTAAAATGTCATACATTAGATGTGTAATTAATTTTGCTTAGGTACTTATTAGGTAGTTACAAGAAAAAAGACGGTATATTGCTCAAAAAAGTCAACAAAAGTAGCCGTACTAAAAACAAAATATTTCCCGTTTGTAGAACTATTCTCATAAGGAAATTGGCAAGAAAATTGGTGCTTTAGAAAAAAGCCGCGGTGACATAAAAACACTATTAACCTTAGGTTTTGGAGAGATTTATGTAGAAATTGAAGAGATAATCGGCAAAATGACTAACCCTACTATCTTAGAAAAGCTACTAAAATTAGCAGCTACTGCTAATTCTCTCGCAGAATTTAAGCAGTTTTTGGCAAGAATCCAATAATCTTATACTAGGACGATGCACTGCCTACCATGACGAATCTCTTCCTTGCAATAACCAGCTAAAATTGTCATTGTGAGGGAGTAATTGACAAGTAATCTTCAGTCATTAACGAATAAAATTAATCTGACAAATATTAAGAGGAATAATCGGTTCAAACGATTCAAACGGTTCGGTTCACGATCAATTAACCCGTCAAGACGGAAACGATAGTTTAATTGGTGGTTCTGGCGATGATTTACTCACCGGTGGTAATGGTAGCGATAACTTTATCTTCAACAGTAGTAATTTAGGCATCGATGCCATCAGCGATTTCACCCCAGGCAGCGATAAAATAGTATTAAGTAAAGCCATCTTTTCCGCTTTACAAAGTAGCATTGGCAATGGCTTCAGTCAACCGGCTGAATTTGCCAGCGTCGATGACGATGATTTAGTCGCCACTAGCAGTGCTCTTATCGTTTACAGTAACAGTAGTGGCAGTATCTACTACAATCAAAATGGTAGTGCTGCTGGCTTAGGAAGTGGCTCTGAATTTGCCAATTTGTTGACTGTTCCTACCCTGATGGCGGCTGATTTCACACTGATAAATTAACCTAGCCAAACAGCCACTAATTTTACCACTAAAATTAGTGGCTACTGCTAATTCTCTCGCAGAATTTAAGCAGTCTTTGGCAAGAATCCAATGTCGTAATTCTTGACATCCTCACCGCCGTAAACGGACGGTGATTCCCAAACCTCACGATTTGAGTTTCTGCTTCTTTCCCGAAGGATTTTTCGCACCTGCCTTAACAGATTTACTCTGTTCTGGTCTTATGGTCGCTCTACAGACTGACACCGCAAGCCCTGCGGCCAAAATGTTTTTACTAGCGTTAATATCTCGGTCATGGTGTGTCCCACAGTCTGGACAGTCCCACTCTCGAACATTTAACGGCATCTTCAAGGGCAATATGCCCGCAATTACTGTACCTTTTAGAACTGGGAAACCATCTATCTATTTCGATGTAATTTCTACCGTACCAACGGCATTTATAGGCTAATTGTCGAGTGATTTCTCCCCAGCTAACGTCAGATATTGCCTGAGATAACTTGGGGTTTTTGACCATATTCTTGACGGCTAAATTCTCAACCACAATCGTTTGGTTTTCACGAACTAATTGAGTGGTTAGCTTATGTAAATGGTCTTTTCTGTTATCAGTAATTTGAGCGTGAATCTTGGCTACTTTGATTCTTGCTTTTTCCCGATTCTTTGAGCCTTTCTGTTTTCTAGAAAGGCTTTTTTGTGCCTTTCGCAGTCTCCGATAATGTTTCTTAAAATGCTTGGGATTAGATACTTTATCGCCGTCGCTGGTAATGACAAGGCTACTAATTCCTAAGTCAATTCCGATGGCTTTATCTGTTACTGGTAATGGCTTAATCGTTGGGTCATCAAATCTAATTGAAATATGCCAGCGTCCAGAGGGATGTAATCTGACTGTTACTGTGCTTGGTTCACAGCTTTCTGGGATTTGTCTTGACCATCGAATAGGTAAAGGTTCTGTGCATTTAGCTAAATAGATTTGTCTGTCTTTAAATTTAAAAGCAGATTTGGTAAATTCGGCACTTCCTCCTTGATGTTTTTTCTTAAAGTTAGGATACTTATTACGACAAGCAAAGAAGTTAGTAAAAGCTGTTTGTAAATGTCTTAACCCTTGTTGTAAGGGTACACAGCTTACTTCATTGAGAAAGTTTAATTCTTCTTGTTTTTTCCACTCGGTTAGCATTGAAGAAGTTTCAGCATATCCTACTCTTTCTTGTCTTTCATGCCAAGCTTGTGTTCGTTCGTGGAGAGCTTTATTGTAAACCAATCTTACACATCCCAAAGTGCGCCGCAATAGCGACTCTTGTTCGGGTGTGGGGTAAAATCGGTAAGAATAGGCTTTTTCCATACCTCACATTTTAGCATATATTTCGTAAACGATGCTCATATTTAACAGCAAAGCCAACCTAAAACGGCGGGGTTTCAGACCCAAATTTTCGATGAGACCTGAGACCCCTAAAAGGTTAACCAGAAAATTCCAGATAGATTGGAAATGTCGTTGGTGTAACTGGTTATCTACGGGTGTTTCGTCAGAACAGGGCAATTCTTCGGCACTGGGAAGAAGGCGATTTTTATTGTAGTCCAGGTTAACCATAGCTCCCGCAAGCGTGGTGTTTGATTGATGCCAATTCTAGCAGATAGCCTCGATGCGCTGTGACCAAGGCAGTCCGGGTAAAGATAACCGCAGCGCTCAACTTCCGCAAGAATGCTAATATAAAAAAGCTATTGGCTAATTTTTTCCTATTTTAACTCGCAATATGCTCCCGTCTAATCTTGATCGCATCGTCGAACGCCTCAAACGTCGTACCGATCCTAAGCAAAAATACGAACAATTACTAGCTTTTGCTAAAAAACTAGAACCAATACCAGAATCTGCCAAAATACCCGCTAATAAAGTTCATGGCTGTGTATCCCAAGTTTATATCACCGCCGACCTCGAAAATGGCCAGGTTTGGTACAAAGGGGATTCCGACGCACAATTAGTCAAGGGTTTAGTTGCTTTGTTAATCGAGGGGTTAAATGGACTGACTCCCACAGAAATCCTGCAAGTCACCCCGGATTTTATCGAAGAAACCGGCTTAAAAGTCAGTCTTACCCCTTCTCGCGCCAACGGCTTTTATAATATTTTCCAATTAATGCAGAAAAAAGCTCTCGGTTTTCAGTTGGGAATGTCCGCTTAGATGTCTAGTTTTCTGGTTCCGGTTCCTTTAATTCAGGAATCTCGCAGTTTTGGAAACGAGTATCCACCAGCGAACGGGTACAACCCCAATTACTCGGTATTCCCGACGGCCAACCCATCCGCAAAGCTTCCGGACAGATGGCCATCACCGTTAGCTGACAGTCAATTAACTGAAAACCCTCTTTCTCACACTGTTTGAGACTGTGTTTGAGAATCGAATCATTGTTAAATTCGATGGTTTTATTGCACTGAATACAGACCAAATGATGATGGTGGTGGGGATAGGGTTGATTGAGTTCGTAGTGTTTATGACCTTCGGCCAATTCCAACTCCCGCAAAATCCCCATCCGCGACATCAGTTTAACACTGCGGTAAATCGTCGATAAACTAATTCCCTCCCCCCTTTTGTCCAGTAATTCCTGCAATTCCTCAGCACTGAGATGATTGCCTTTCGGTAAATTCTGGAAAACGTGCAGAATTTTCTCTCGCTGGGGAGTTAAGCGCCACCCCCGCGCGTTGAGTTCCGCTTTCAGGGAGGAAGCAGTGTAGGCAGACATAAGCGATCAACTCTCAATAAAAGCTATTTAATTGACAATGATAGTCGTTTCGGCGAGCCATTGGCAACAATTTTAAGTAGTTGAAAATTCCCCCAGCATTCGAGTATGAAAAATTACTATGAAGTCCTCCAAATTCCCCGTAATGCCAGCAATAATCAGATAAAAGCCGCTTTTCGTCGTCTGGCCCGGCAATATCACCCCGATTATAATCCCAATGATCCAGAGGCAGTGACAAAATTTCGGGAAATTGAACAAGCTTATCGGGTTTTGAGGGATAAAGACAAAAGAAAAGAGTATGATCGCCGTTTATACCCAGAAATACCCACTTTTAACCGTAGTGCCGAGGATTTTTATCAACAGGGATGGCACTACGCTCAAGAGAAAAATTATCAACTAGCGATCGCTTTTTACCAGCAAGCGATCGCAATTAATCCGCAATTTTGGCAGGCCTATCTGCAACGGGCGGAAGTTTACTACTATAATCAGCAGGATCGGCAAGTTTTAAGCGATTGTCGGCAAGTTTTGCAGTTAAAACCCGATTGTTCCCAAGCTTACTATTACCTCGGTTTATCCCGTCAACGACTCGGTTACACCCAATCCTCCCTAGAAGCTTATGGCAAAGCAATCGCTATTGACCCAAATAATCCCCAATTCTATTATCAAAGAGGATTGGCTCTAGAGGAACTCTCGGAACTGCCAGCAGCACGAAAAGATTTTCAAATAGCGGCAAAAAAATTTAAGCAACAGGGAAATTTTCGCCGCTATCATGCCATTGAAAATAAATTAAGAGATGCTCATAAAAGTTATCGACAACGGCAATCAATCAAGTGGTCAAAAACTCTTTTTATTGTTGTTAATTTGCTGAAAATCTCTTGCTCATCTTTGCTCAAACCCAAGACAGGTCTGGCAGAGGCTTTTTTAAAGCTCAACCGTAATCAGGCTTTAGCTACAGGGGTATTGGCGGCAATAATCAGCAGTTTTTTTATCGCTTTGACTTGGCAAAACTGGACAGTTAAATCTGAGTTTGTGCTGTTATTAGGCTGGGCAGTATTTCCTTTTATTATTCTGACTTTATCTAGTTGTTTGGGCAGAAAATTAAGTAATAAATATGGTGGTTTTACTGGCGATATATTTTTAGGTGGCTTAATAATTTTGCCCTTTTCCCTCGTCATTTGGCTCACTTCCTATTTATCCATAAATGGTGATATTATTGGCGCAATTATCGGTATAACGGGCGGTTATCTAACTGGAATACTCTACTATAGTTATCGCCATTTATCCAATATTTCTTCGCAGATCTCTTTACTTTTACTCCCTTTTGTGCTAAGTTTTCTTACGGTTAATATCTGGGTAGTTTATTATTATCTCTAAATCTTCTGGAGTATTACAGTTAAATAAAATCTCAGAATTATCGATGATTAATTCCTCCACCACAGCGGCATTTAACCACTTTTGAAAAGAAGTTCCCCCCTGCTTAATATAAGTCTGCAAAGATGCTAAACAACGACGATGATAAAAAGCACAGAGAGGCTCCCAACGATTGCCGCAGCGGGGAACCAAAGCGATGGCATTTTCCGGTACAGTGGCTAGTAATCTTGACCATTCTTGAATAATTGGGGGCGTTAGTAAAGGTAAATCGCAAGGGAGTAATAAAACCCAATCGGTTGATACAAAAGTTAATGCCAAGGCAAAGGCCAATAAAGGACCCCTAGTGGGAAGCGGTTCCTTGATTATTTGGCAGTATTGGGGAATGATCAGTTCATAACGTTCCGGCCAAGGCGTAATCACAGACACTTGTACGGCACAATCTTGGGCAATTAAACAGATATTCTCCAGAAAAGAGAGACCCTGAAAAGATAACAATGCTTTATCTCGTCCCATACGGGAACTTTGACCACCAGCCAGAATTAACGCCGTTAAAGCGGGAAAATCACTCATAATAACCAGTTCTAAAGGATAAACCACAGAGGCACAAAGGACACGGAGAAGAAGACAGAAAGGACAAGAGAGCCTACTAATCTAGCCAACTTGCTCCAATCTATGCTAGTCTGTTGACATTTATAAGATATCCATAAACAAGCACTAGATGAATTCCAATTTAATCAAAGTTCCCTTTGTGGATTTGACTTGGCAAAATCAGCCCCTACAGGCAAAAATTACCGAGGCCATCCAAACAGTTATCGACCGAGGAGATTTTGTTTTAGGCCAAGCTTTAGCCGAATTTGAAACCGCCTTCGCCCAAGCTTGCGGAGTCGAGTATGCTGTGGGAGTAGCTTCCGGCACTGCCGCTCTTGCCCTTGCTTTACAAGCTTACGGCATCGGTGCCGGGGATGAAGTGCTAGTCCCCGCTAATACCTTTGTCGCTACCCTCATGGGTGTTATGCAAGCGGGAGCTAAACCGGTTTTAGTTGATTGTCACCTCGATACAGCCCTAATTGACCTCGCAGCGGCCGCCCAAAGAATTACCCCCAACACCCGCGCCATTCTCCCCGTACACCTGTACGGACAGATGGTATCACCCCAACAATTAGAGGATTTTGCCCGCAGCTATAATCTGACTATCTTTGAAGATGCGGCCCAGGCCCATTTAGCCAGTAGAGAAGGTTATCGCGCCGGCAGCATCGGTGTGGCGGCGGGGTTTAGTTTTTATCCCAGTAAAAATTTAGGTGCTTTTGGCAATGGCGGAATGTTAGTGAGCAATGATCCCGAAATTAGCCAAAAAGCCCGCAGTTTAAGAAATTATGGCGCACCAAGCAAGTATTTTCACACCGATATCGGCACTAATAGCCGTTTGGACAGCATACAAGCGGCCATTTTAAACGTTAAACTACCCCATCTGGACAGTTGGAATCTCTCCCGTCATCAAGCGGCAAGACAATACGACCGGCTTTTGGCTCCTTTGGCCGATCAGGGCATTTTACCCATAAGGGATGAAACCGAAACTGGTCATGTCTATCATCTCTACGTTATTCGCATTCTCCCCCATTGTCCCGTTGATCGCCAACAACTACAAGAAAAATTAACTGCCGTCGGTATTCAAACCGGCATTCATTATCCGATACCTTGTCATCTGCAACCGGCCTATCGCTACCTGGGTTATCAACAGGGAGACTTTCCTCATGCAGAGAGCCTCTGTGAAGAAATTTTATCTCTCCCCATGTACCCCGGCATCGGTGAGGAGCAAATTGCAATCGTAGTTGAACAGATCACTGCGATCATTGGGTAACATAAACTCAGAATTTGTCACTAAATCGCTACGTCCTATGGGTATTAGTCCTTCCCTATCCACCGTCTCCCAGAAAAATCGGCAATCTTGGCTGATTATCGCTTTCTTGGCGGTTATCTACGGTCCGGTGATCTTTCATTGGTACGATGGTTGGCTGAATAAATCGATCAGCATTGAACACGAATACTTTAGCCACGGCTTGATCGGCCTTCCCTACGCCGCCTATATTGTCTGGCAGAATCGCAAAAAATGGCAACGCCTCGAAGATCGCTCCCACCCCCTCGGAGCGTTTTTGTTAACCCTAGGAGCGATTTTTTATCTCCTCGGTTCCTCTCTTTGGGTTAGTATGTCTTTCCCGATTATGTTAGCGGGAATCTGTCTCTGGTTAAAAGGAACGGAAGGTTTAAAATTACAGGGATTTCCCCTACTTTTAACAGCTTTAGCGACTCCTAATCCTATCCCCTACCTGATTACTCCCTATACCCTACCCCTACAGATTTTTATTGCCGCTTGCGCTGGTTTTATTCTCCAGCAAGCCGGCTTAGATGTCTCCGTTGACGGTATCTATGTAGCGGTAGAAGGTCGGATGGTGGAAGTCGCTCCCTACTGTGCGGGGCTAAAAATGTTATTCACCAGTCTTTACGTCACCCTCCTGCTGCTCCATTGGACTGATACCATCGAAAACGGTCGTAAAACGCGCTTTATGCTCCTCAGTGCCTTTGGAATTAGTGTCGGGGCTAATATCGTTCGTAACGCACTTTTAGCTTGGTTTCACGGCACAGGACAAGAGGAAAACTTTAAATTACTCCACGATAGCTGGGGGGGTGATTTGTACTCCGTCTTTATGTTATTACTCATCCTTTTGGTCTTCCAAATCATCCAGTATCGCGAGGCGCTCAGGAAACAGTCCCTGGCTCAAGAGGAACGTAACCAAGATGATTAGTCAAAAAACTCCGGACGAGGTAACTTTGGTGTTAGATAAAGTCAAAAAAAAGCTACCGGGTAATTATTTACTGGTGTTGGGTTTGCTGCTGCTGTTGATTTTAGGCGGTATCTTGCCCAATTTAATTTCTGGCCATTGGTCTTGGCTGGAGCAACCGAGAATCGGTAATATTGAGAAAATGCGGCTCCTACAAGCATCGGGAATCGAGTTGTCTGACCTGAAAACCATCGACCAGAAACAGGGCGACATCGGTGAGGGAAAATGGTCGGTACAAGTGGTAGAAAGTCCTGAGGGCAAGAGGATCACCGTGCTTTTAAAGCCACAGATCTACTATAAAAACCAACCGGGATTAGAATGGTCGGATATCACTTCGATTAGTCATTGGAATCAGGGGGAAACAACCGAGCTATCAATTCCCACCCAGTCGGGAGGAAAGGCCAAGGCTCGATTCTATCGGGCTTGGACACAAAGCACTTTTGCCGTGGTGCAATGGTATGCTTGGCTAGGTGGTGGTCATTACGATCCCTCTGTTTGGTATTGGCTTGACCAATGGGCGCAATTAAAAAGACAGAGAGTACCCTGGATAGCCGTTTCCTTGGTGATTCCCTTAGACCCGACGAAAGAACTGCAAACTCTCACTCCCTTTGCTCTCAATCTCGCTGGGGAAGTTCAAAGTTACTTAGAACAAAATGTCTTAAGTCAATTAACTTCTCTCCCTCCGCTCAAAAAAGAAAAGTAATTTTTCTGCCCGCAACCATCTCTTTCAAGAAACTAGCTCAAGGCACTTTTGAGTCCCTTAATAGCTTCTTTGTTCCTCTCCCACTAGATAAGTCCCAGAAAATAAATTATCATCGTCAGAACCCAAAAATTGATAAATCTGTATGATTCCACCAATGCTCAACAAGTTTTTGCCAGTTAGTTTATTGAGAACTGGGGCTATAGCCTTATCGGGGTTGAGTCTGACAGGGTTCTTATCGGTAATTGACTCCGAGAGCATCAAAGCCCAGGGGCCTTTGTCCATACCCCAGACTCAACCAGGAGCAGGGTTGGAATTTTTGCCCCCCGAACCGCCTAATCCCACCTTTCCTGAAAACACGATTCCCCCCACTGGCTACAGTCCTCCGGTTTACTCCCCCAATAATCCCCAATCCCGACAAATTCAGATCTATCGACTCGATATAGGCGATCAAATCACTGTCTCGGTTCCCGATTTTCCCGAATTTAATTCCACAGGTCCAGTGGATCCCGATGGGAATTTTCTGGTGCCGATTTTAGGGCGTATTCCCGTGCTGGGCTTGACTTTAGACGAAGTGGAAACTAAAATACGACTCGAATTGGGGCGAAAATACTTGCGGGAGGAACCAGAAGTCATTGCTGTTTTAACCACTGCCCGTCCTGTTGAGTTAACCATTCTGGGAGAGGTACAGCGACCGGGGTTTTATAGTATTGCTCCTAATACTTCCCTAGCACAGGTAATTTTGGCGGCGGGTGGTGGTACTCCCAGAGCCGATCTGCGTTCGATCCTTGTCCGCCGGATTTTAGTCGATGGTACAGTTTTAGAGGAGAAACTTGACCTTTATACTCCCTTGATTAAGGGGGAACGCTTGCCAGATCTGCGTCTGCAAGGGGGCGATGCCGTGATTGTTTCCAAGTTAGAAGCAGGCCAAGAAACGGGGTATAATCGCACACTGGTGGCTAAGACCACCCTCGCCCAGCAGAATATCACCGTCAGGGTTTTATCTCCCTCACTTCCTTCGGGAATTTCCCTGAGAAATGTTTCGATTCCTAATGGCAGTAGCTTCCTCGATGTGGTGGCTAGTTTACCGGTTTCTGATCGCCTGCGGATTAATGTCAATGAAGTGTCCCTGCTCCGTTTTGACAGTGCCAAAGGGGGAATTGTTAGTCAAACTTTGAGTCCGCTAGCGGCAGTTAGGGGAGACATCTCCCAAAATGTTCCCTTAGAAGATCAAGACGTAATTATCGTCACCCGCACCCTATTGGGGGAAATTTTCGCCGCTTTTAATATTATTACTCAACCCATCCGCGATCTTTCCAGTTTTACCAATACAATTCTCAACATTAGCAATCAATTCGATGGCTCACGATAATTGACGAGCAACTCGCTCCTCTCACGCCTTAACACAACTTCATAAGCTAGGATTTCAAGGACGAGAATAACTCTTGACCGCTAGAATGTAAAAAATCTGGGAATATATTAAAAAGCTATGGCTGTACCAATTGTTAAACGATTTCTCATCTCGCTAGATCAGAACAAATTTGTCGGAATATTCGTCTTTCTCGTCTGTTTAGGCGGTTCTGCGATCTTTGCTCTTCTCCCCGACCCGGAGAAACCCCCTACCTTTTATCGGGCGGTGGGACAATTGGCCTATCGGGTGCCGCCGCCGGCTTTTACCACTACGGGAACCCAACTGCAAGAACAAGGGCGGGCTATCGATCGCGATTTACTGCTATCTCCCCGGGTATTGGTCAATACAGCCAAAAAATTGCAATTTAATCAAGAACAGATCGTTAAAATTCGCGATCAAGATTTAAAAATTACCTTCCCCGGTGAAGGGGAGGAACAAAACAATAATAAAAATAGGTCTACAGCAACCGACCAACCCCAAGAGGTGCTTTTAGAGTTAACGGCCGACTCCCAGGCCAAGGCGGAGTTAATTCTCGAAACCTTGATGAAGGAAATGGTCGAATACAGTCGCTGGCTTAATACTTCCCAGTTACGCGCCCGCATAGAGGCTCTCGGTGTCCGGCTTAAAGAAGTCCAAAAAGATTTAACCAGAGCCGAAGAAAAGTTTTATCGCTACATTAGTACCCAGGGTTCGGATTTACTGGCCATTCAAGATGGGAGTTTATTCACCGCCATCACCAGTAGTCAACAGCAACAGCGAGAAATTCGCCTAGAACTGCAAGGTATTCAAGGACAAATTGATAGTCTAAGTGAACAACTCGATTTAACACCTGATCAAGCCTACACCTCCTCGGCCCTTAGTGCCGACCCGATTATTGCCAGTATCCGAGCGCAGATATTGGACACGGAGTCCCAATTGGAGCGACTAGAGAAGGATTTACGTCCCGAACATCCCACCGTAGTTAAATTACGCAAACAACAGCAGGTTAACGAGTCTCTCTTACAAAAAAGAGCCGCTGAGGTGATCGGAAAAGATGGTGTCCTGACCGCTCTTCCCAGCAGTCGCATCCGTCAGCAAAGTAATCTCGATGCCACCCGTCAACAACTAGCGACTCAATTAGTCACCCTGCAAACCCAGCGCGAGGGTTTGATGAAACAATTAGAATCCTTAGTGACTCAGGAACAGCAATTACGCTCCCAATACGAGAAATTCCCCGATAAACAGCTACAGCAAGCTCGTTTAACCCAAGCAGTCGCCTTTCAAAGGGGTATCTACGAGAATATTCTCAATTCTCTGGTAGATGCTCAGGCCGCAGAAGCGGAAACCGTGGGCAGTCTCACCGTCGCCCAACCGCCGGTTGCTGAACCGATCGAACAGGTATTTAACCGCAAGAATCGTACCTTGATTCTCTTGGCGGGTGCCGGTTTGGGAACTTTAGCAGGATTGGGTACAATCCTGCTGTTAGCAGTGATCGATGATCGCCTGCACAGTCCCCAAGAATTGCGGGAAGCTTTGGTGAGTCGGGATATCCTCCTCTTGGGACAATTGCCGATTGTCCGCAATTTAGAGGGCGAGGAAATCGATCCGATTCTCGCCGATGCTAATGCCAATTATCTCCCCTACTACGAACGTTTACGCAGTACCCTGCGACTTGTTGGCGGCGGCGAAACGGTGAAAGTGGTTGTTGTCACCAGTATTACTGGCGGGGAGGGGAAAACCGCCACTGCCTATAATCTGGCCATCGCTGCAGCTTTAGCGGGCCGACGGACTCTGTTAGTGGAAGGAGATCTGAGAAGTCTTTCCAAAGCTGAAAAAATCGGAGTCGCTCCCGATCCCAATTCTTTCCGAGAACCCCTACTTTACTACGGGGCAAAAAGTAAATCGATCCGTCTGGCCCCAAATATTGAAAACCTTTCCATTTTGCCTAGTCCCGGTCCGCAAAAACAAGCGGCAGCTATCATTGAATCGAGCGAATTACAATTAATTCTCAAAGATTCTCGCGGCCGTTTCGATCTGGTGATTGTCGATACGCCTTCTCTGTCTAGCTGTAATGATGCACTGCTCTTAGAAGAACTAGCGGACGGGATTATTCTGGTAACGCGCCAGGCGATCACTCGTTCTAGTCTCTTGAGTGAAGCAACTGATCAGTTAGCAGAAGCGGAGGTGAAAATTTTAGGGGCGGTGATTAACTACGTCGATATTACACCGACTCTCAACACCGCCGAACCAGAACTGCCAGCTTTGATAGTTCCCTCAACACAGGGACAAACAGAGGTGGAGGAAGTGAAAGTGGAGGTGTAAATGCGGTTACTTATGACAAAATCTTCTGGCTCGATCGAATTGTGGTTCTTGCCAAGAAAAAGCAAAATGACTGATACTATCTATGGTGGGAAAAGCAATGCGAATCGCTTCCATTTGCACTTCTAAGGAGGGACGATTGTTATAGGGTTGTCCCCATAAACCGGCTAAAGCTGGGATAACAGGAGTTTGATTTCCCCTGCTTGCCACTACTCTTTTGATCTGATTAACTACACAGGTAGTATCGTTACAATTAGCGTAGGACATGGGATGCCATTCTAGGGAAGCGGGGAAACTATCCCAAGCTTGTAAACGGGAATCAAAACCTTGATTACCCACAAGACGATTACCATCGGGAAAAAACACTGCCCCGGCGGGGATTCCTTGACGTTCCACCAGGGCAGAAAAATAACTAATATAATCAATGACACCCTGGGCAGCATGGGCAACCGCTAGGAACCAAAGTTCTAATTTGAGGCGATCAAAACGACTTTGAACTGATTGTTTCATCTCGTCTTCTAAGGAGATTCTACCCTGCCAAAGAGGGGCAGTTTCTTGGGGATAAAGGCGATCGGCTTCGACGATATCATCGGGGGAAATTTGGCCACGAGTCAGATAGCGATCGATTAAAAATTTGCCCTTATTATTCAATGCTCGATTAATTAAAGCTTGTCGAGATGCGGGACTAAAAATCCATAAATCTTTGACATCATCGGCAACGGAATCGACTCCTGTTCCTCTCGGATAGCGAATATAATCGAATAAAACTCCATCGGGACGACGTTGTAAAATGGCTTCTAGGAGAATTAAATAATCCTGTCGCGCTTGATTGCTGTAGGGATCGACAAAAGTTTGGGATTGATCATCGACAAAAGAGGTGCTATCCTGTCCCTTGCCATTGCGTGCTAACACCTCCTGTCGATAGGGTTTTAAGCTATAAGCATAGCCAAAATTGAGGCTAAATAACCAAGCGTAAACCTTTAAACCGCGTTTATGTCCCTGTTCGATCGCCTGTGCTAATAAATCGACATTTCCGGCACCGGGATTTTTAATGACGCTATCCCAAACGGTGGGATTATTGTTAGGAGGTAATAGGACTTGACCATCGGCAAAAACTTCCACATAAACCGTATTATAACCTTTGGCCACGATGCGATCGAGGATACTTTCGAGCGATCCTGGACGGGTATCACAGGAGTAGAGACGTAACCAGATCGCTTGTTCCTGTAACCAGTGTCGGGACCGACAAAAGCGCAATTGTTCAGCATATTTCTGTACTAAAATGTTATATTCTTGGGGCGAGGTTTGACGCAGATTTTCTTGTTGTTGGATTTCTGATTCGGACAGTTGACAATTATCATTGATAGCGAGGCTAGAGTTAATCCCTAGAGGACTACTCCAGAGGATTGTAGCGAGGAAACAAGATAGCGATCGCAGACAATTAACTTTCTTTAACATAGTTGTTCACAGCGTTTGCTATTTTTTATTGTTTTTATTTTCAGATAAATAGCCATTTTTCAGGAGAAAAGCGCTCAGAGCAGTGGGAAAGTCTGGATATTTGCCGAGTGCTGTACTTTCGCCATGGATATCGAGACCCCAATCGGAGTTTTTATCGTAATTAGCGAGGAGAAATTGCCAAGCTTCTTCGTATTCTCCTAGGAGAATTTTCTGTGCCACATAACCGGCCAAAATGCCATTAACTTCGGCTTTTTCTTTTTTAGCTAACTGCAAGGCTTTCAAAATTGCTGCTAAAGTTTTTCTTAATTCTTGGGGATATTTTCTGGTGACATCCGCTAATTTACCCTGTTGAAAAGTATAAATTCTCGAGGGAGGAAAAGAAGCGGCGTAGGAACTAAAAGCATACAAAAAAGCATTATCAACGGTGACAAATTCATAATTGTTATCTCCATCTAAATCTTCAAAGGAACCACCATTACCATCTAAAAACCCCGTTTCTTCTCTAATAAATTTATCTTTTTGCCAAGTATAAATTACCAAAGATGTGCAGCAATGAGCGCCCCCGCTATAGGTGGAGACGATAATCTCATCGATGCCATTATTATCTAAATCTCTTAATTCGACATAGCCAGATCCAAAGGCACTATACTCGCTATTTTGCTGATAAAGTTGCTCGTTATAAAAGATTTGATAAGAAACATTATTAATATCAGAATTGTCATCAATTTTCTCGTTTAGGTCGATGGGTTGATAGCTAACTTGTACCTTAATTTTCCCCGATCTAACCACTTGATTTGTGAGGGGTTGACTGGCATCAAAATCGAGTTTAGTCACGGCTAAACTCGCAGCTGCACTGCCAAACAATTGAGATAATAAGCAGCAAATAAAGCAAGTTTTGCTAATATCCATCGGCTAATTCCCAGAGAGATTAATATCAGTGTAAGTAGCTGGTTATAATTAAATTAAAAATGGATTTTAGGTTCGATCCCCCCTTAGTCCCCCCTTAATAAGGGGGGCATCTGAAAGTTTTTAATACCCACCTACTTATCTTACTTATTTTTACCGACAAGCAGCCGTTAACTTTTCGAGAAAAACTATCTATTCCAAAGTTTTAACGCTCAAAACTTGGGGGGGGGTAGCATCGGGGGGATAGAGAAAATCGAGATTAATGTCGCGTTTGGCGCCGGGGGGAAGTTCCACCTGCACTAAAGCTTCTCCCTGTTGTCCTTCCCGTTGAACGAGATGGAAAAAACGTTCCTCGGTGCGTCCCAGGGCGTTACGATAGGTAACACGCACCGCACCCCGGAAAAATACCGGTCCCTGGACGGGTTCAACAAATAACAAGCGATCGAGATAATTATCTTCTTTAATTGGGGTTTGAATACTCAAAGCCACCACCTGCGTCTTGCTACTGTTGTTATATAGAGGTAAAGTCAGATAGTAGTGAACACCGTAGTTACCGTGAGCTTTGAAAGCCGTATCGGGATAACGCACTAACATGGGGGCGCTTTGAATTTGTCTGGTTCCGAAAGTAGCTGCTGTCACCGTACTTAAAGGATAGGCAAAAGCTTGACCGGGTTGAGGAATGGTGAGATTAATTCCCCCTTTGGGATCAACAATGCGGGTTGCCCATTCCGAACCGACAGAAATTCCGGCGACGCGACCATAAAAATTTCTTCTTCCGGGGGACCATTGATCGGGAGGAGTGGGGGGAAAATCGCGAGGGGCGGCTAAATCACCTTTAACTAATAGAGTACGCCATTCCTCTAGGGTAGGGGGACGAAAGGTTTCTATTTGCCTGTCTTCGATATTGACTTTTTGGGGAACTTCGTATAGGGCCAAATTAGCCATATAGACTGGTCCATCGCTGTAGAGACGCAGGAGGGTCGAGCGGGCGCTACTTCTGGGGATGACCAGATCGAAGAGCATCCGACTTTGGCCGGGGGGAATGACGATCTGGGTGGGAAATTGGGTATCATGGCGACGACGCATGATATCGCTGGCTAAACGGGAACCGGGACCGGAAAAAACCCGGCCGTTGGGATCTTCCACCAGAGAGGGCAAATCGACAAAAGGCGCATCGGCGGAGGTGACGTAACTGACTCCTTGCAGGATGCGGATAACGAGGTTTCTGGAGGTGGGATTAGTAACGATCAGGCCCTGGTGTAAGTCGCGATCGGGATCGGTTTGACGGGCGATGTGGTGGGTGAAAACGTCAAAACGTCCTTGTAGGGGATGATTGAGATGGGCTACGGGATAACGTTTTCCTTTGCCGGGGAAAGTGGAGAGGAGAATTCCCTCTTTTTCTACGACTTCGGGACTATTGCTATTAAAAACCAGCACATCATTCAGTTGACCGGGCAACTGACGCACTTCTTGATATTGGGTGACTAATTTCCTCTCTATCTGGGGCAAGACCGAGGCGGACTGAGCTAAAAGAATAGTGGGTAAGAAAGAAAGCATAGAGATTCTATATTTATAGGATCTAATTAAGGGTGAGTCGATGGAGAGTTGACATCCTCACCGCCGTAAACGGACGGTGATTCCCAAACCTCACGATTTAGGCTTCTGCTTCTTTCCCGAAGGATTTTTCGCACCTGCCTTAACAGATTTACTCTGTTCTGGTCTTATGGTCGCTCTACAGACTGACACCGCAAGCCCTGCGGCCAAAATATTTTTACTGGCGTTAATATCTCGGTCATGGTGAGTCCCACAGTCTGGACAATCCCACTCTCGAATATTTAACGGCATTTTTTCAGCAATATACCCGCAATTACTACATCTTTTAGAACTAGGAAACCATCTATCTATTTCGATGTAATTTCTTCCGTACCAACGGCATTTATAGGCTAATTGACGAGTGATTTCTCCCCAACTAACGTCAGATATTGCCTGAGATAATTTCGGGTTTTTGACCATATTCTTGACGGCTAAATTCTCAACCACAATCGTTTGGTTTTCACGAACTAATTGAGTGGTTAGCTTATGTAAATGGTCTTTTCTGCTGTCGGTGATTTGAGCGTGAATCCTTGCTACTTTGATTCTCGCTTTTTCTCTATTCTTTGACCCTTTCTGTTTTCGAGAAAGATTTTTTGATGCTTTTCGCAGTCTCCGATAATGCTTTTTAAAATGCTTAGGATTAGATACTTTATCGCCATTGCTAGTAATCACGAGGCTACTAATTCCTAAGTCAATTCCAATGGCTTTATCTGTTACTGGTAAAGGCTTAATCGTTGGGTCATCAAATCTTATTGAGATATGCCAACGTCCAGAAGGATGTAATCTGACTGTTACTGTGCTTGGTTCACAGCTTTCTGGGATTTGTCTTGACCATCGAATAGGTAAAGGTTCTGTGCATTTGGCTAAATAGATTTGTTTGTCTTTAAATTTAAAGGCTGATTTGGTAAATTCGGCACTTCCTCCCTGATGTTTTTTCTTAAAGTTAGGATACTTAGTACGCCCAGCAAAGAAATTAGTAAAAGCTGTTTGTAAATGTCTTAACCCTTGTTGTAAAGGTACACAGCTTACCTCATTGAGAAAGTCTAATTCTTCTTGCTTTTTCCAATCGGTCAACATTGAAGAAGTTTGAGCGTAGCCTACTCTTTCTTGTCTTTCATACCAAGCTTGTGTTCTGAGATGGAGAGCTTTATTGTAAACCAATCTTACACAGCCCAAAGTGCGCCGCAATAGCGACTCTTGTTCGGGTGTGGGGTAAAATCGAAACGAGTAGGCTTTTTCCATGTCTCACATTTTAGCATATATCGTGTAAATGCGCTAGTATTTAACAGTAAAGCCAACCTAGAACGGCGGGGTTTCAGACGCAAATTTTCGATGAAGTTATACAACAATATAAGCGAGTGTGTCCAGGCGATCAATAAAGAATCTTAATAGATTTTTAAGTCCTGATCAAGTCATGTCAGGGGGAATGTGAGCTAGGGGCGGTTTTCTGGGTGAGCAAGGGAGAATACCCCTTGCTATTGCCGATGTTAACGGTTAAGTTGAGAATGACCCGTAACTGCTCACCCTAGCTTTAAATTTCGCCGCGAATTTCTTCGACTATGCCATCTCTAAGGACGAGTTCTACATTCATTTTTGCTACTAAGTTATCGCCTTTTTCGACGCGGAAAAAGCTTTCTAATTGTGCTTGGGCGACTTCTTGATTGAGTTCCAAGAGTTGTACCTGTTGCAGTTGTTGCAGATACTGGTTTTTTTGTTCGAGAAACTCACTTTTCTGTTGATTGACTTGGATTTGAATATTGTCAATCTGTTGGGCAGCCGCGGGGGGTAAGGGGATCAGACTCTGACGCTGAATTTCGGCGATCGCTCTTTGTCCTTGGCTTTCTAATTGTTGAATTTGTGCGTCAATTTGAGCCATTTGTGCTTGTAATTGCTGTTGTGCTTCTTCTTTCCAGCGCGGAGTCACGATGACTTTAATTGTCACCGGGCGCTTCAGTAATAAACTGGTTTGTGCGTCATCCATGATTTGCTCATCCTAAAAAGGTTTTTTTGTCAAGGGGTTAGGGAATATTTGCCGGAAATATTTACTTGGCAAACATCTCGTTAATCATATCGCGATAGCGTTGCGTTACTACCGGTCGTTTAATCTTTAAAGTTTGGGTCATCATGCCGTTTTCTAGGGAAAAAGGCTCTAAAATTAACTCAAAGGTTTTAATCTGGTCATCGGCACGATAACCGGGCCGATTTCTTACCTCGCGCTTTAATTCTTGTTGGTAGAGAGCTAAGACTTTTTTGCTGTAGAGATCGCTAGAAAGAATCGTGGAGCGATCACTGTGAAGATCGGGTAAATTTAAGGATATTTTCTCTTCTTGGGCCCAATTGGCCAGTATATCAAGATTAGGCACGATCAAAGCCCCCAAAGCTTTTTGATCCTGTCCCACTAGCATGATTTGGGAGATAAAGGGACTGCGTAAACAAGCATCTTCAATCGGTTGCGGTTCGATATTTTCACCATTGCTCAAAACAATTGTATCTTTAGCCCGTCCGGTTAAGACTAAATCGCCGGCAGCGGTTAACCAACCAATATCACCGCTATCAAACCAACCATCGGGAGAAATCGCTTTTTCGGTTGCTTCGGGTTTTTTATAGTATCCCTGCATCACCTGCGGACCACGAATCAAGACTAAACCGTGTTTTTCCGTCGGTAAGACTTCTTTGCTGTGTAAATCGACAATACAGATTTCTGTCTGAAAAACGGGACGACCGGCAGACCCGCGCAGGTTATGATCGATACGACGGACGGTAGCGACTGGAGAAGTTTCTGTCAGTCCATAACCAACTAAAATCGGGATTCCCGCAATCTCATAGAAAGTATCTAGATGTCTAGCTAAGGAACCACCGCCACTAACCAATATTTTAACTTTATTTCCCACTGCTTGGCGAATTTTGCCATAAACTAGCTTATCACCGATGGCATGGAGGGGATAGAGTAAGAGGGATTGAATTCTTGCTTTTAGTCTTTCTCCGGGGGAAGCGTGAAGATGATCTAGACTGAGATTATCGGCGATACGTTTAGCAATAACGTACTTTTCCGACTTTTCTAGCAAAAATCGCACTAATTTCTGTTTTGTGGCCGATTGTTCGCTAAATTGTTTTTGGATACCCTCGTAAAGAGATTCCCAAAGACGGGGAACTCCCACCATTAATTGGGGACTAAATTGCTTTAAATCCTGCTTAAAAGTGCGAATACTGGTATAAATCTGGGTGCAACCCTGAGCTAGACTGAAATACTCACAACTGCGCTCGTAGGAATGCCATGAAGGTAGTATACTTAAAACTCGATCGCCAGGCTCCGGTTGAAAGATAGCATTTAAGTTGCGTACCTGATGCAGCAGATTACCATGACTTAACATCACCCCTTTGGGTTGTCCCGTCGTTCCCGAAGTGTAGATGAGGGTAGCCAGATCATTTTCGCTCTTGGTGATGGGTTTAAGGGTGTTCTCAGCCCCGATCGCCATTAGTTGCTTGAAATTTAAGGTCTGCACGGAAATCGCCCCAGTAGCGGGGTCTTCGTCGGTGAGCAGCACGATTAATTTTAGGGGCAATTCAGGGATTTTCGCCAGCAATTTCCCTAAAGTTTTGTTATTTTCCACAATCAGCGTCTGACTGTCACTATCGGCCAGAATATAGGCTAATTCCTCTGCATCTGCTTGAGCAGATCGTACCGCATTGGCGGCCCCGGCTGCCATGGAACCTTGGTCGGCAATAAACCACCGGGGACTATTATCGGCAAATAAAGCGACATTTTCGGTTTCTGTGACTCCTAATGCTTGCAAAGCGGCGGCAAATTGCTGAATTTGTTGATAAAGTTCCCGATAGGTGATAATTACTTCCGGTTTACTGTGGGGATCGTGCAGGGCGATAATATTGGGGAAACGCTGGGCAACTATTGACCAAACTTCGGGTAAAGATTGAATATTTGAATAGTCAATTAGGGTTGTCATAGCAGTAGTTATAGGGAGTTACAAGGGTAATAGCATATAGATTAACCATTCTAGGCTCTTTTTGCTGGTTCTCCTAGACAGTATTTCAACAGGTATCTAGTCCTGCAAAGTTAATTTCCTAGTCGAGACTGGGAGAGGGGAGACTTTTCGGTTATCGGTGAACAGTAATCAGGGAATGTTACTGTTACTTAATACTGCTTACTGATTACGGAAAAGGCTAACGGCTTAGATGTATAATTAATTTTGCTTAGGTACTTAATATAGTTGTAACTAGCAGAAAAAACCATGATTGCTTTATCTAACTATAATAATCTCACCCCAGAAGAATATCTTCAGTTTGAAAAAACCAGTCTCATTAAACATGAATATATCGATGGACAAGTTTACGCCATGGCAGGGACGAGTGATACTCATAATATTATCGGACTCAATTTCACTTTTATCATTCGTAATCATTTGCGGGGTTCCGATTGTCGGGTTTATTTTGCCGATGTGAAAGTCAGATTAGAGAAGCGCAATCACTTTTATTATCCTGATATTCTTGTCACCTGCGATGACAGAGATAGAGAAACTGCTACCTACAAAAGTTTTCCTAAATTGATTGTTGAAGTTCTCTCCGATTCCACAGAAGCTTTTGACAGGGGGGATAAATTTAATGATTATCAAACTCTAGAAAGTTTAGAGGAATATGTCTTAGTGAATAGTAAACACCAACGAGTGGAAACTTTTCGACGGGGTGAACAGGGTTTATGGATTCTGCAAACCTATCAGCAAGAAAGTTTTAGTTTACAGAGTATTAATCTGACGGCATCTTTTCGGGATTTATACGAGGATGTCACCCTAGAAACGGTTAATGATACTCCCCAAATTCCTTAAAAACCATGATTGCTCTATCTAACTATAATAATCTCACTCCAGGAGAATATCTTCAGTTTGAAGAAAAAAGTCCCATTAAACATGAATATATCGATGGACAAGTTTACGCCATGGCAGGGACGAGTGATACTCATAATATTATCGGACTCAATTTCACTTTTATCATTCGTAATCATTTGCGGGGTTCCGATTGTCGGGTTTATTTTGCCGATGTGAAAGTCAGATTAGAGAAGCGCAATCACTTTTATTATCCTGATATTCTTGTCACCTGCGATGACAGAGATAGAGAAACTGCTACCTACAAAAGTTTTCCTAAATTGATTGTTGAAGTTCTCTCCGATTCCACAGAAGCTTTTGACAGGGGGGATAAATTTAATGATTATCAAACTCTAGAAAGTTTAGAGGAATATGTCTTAGTGAATAGTAAACACCAACGAGTGGAAACTTTTCGACGGGGTGAACAGGGTTTATGGATTCTGCAAACCTATCAGCAAGAAAGTTTTAGTTTACAGAGTATTAATATGACGGCATCTTTTCGGGATTTATACGAGGATGTTACCCTATAGGGAATGAAAAATAATTAAGGTACAACCTCAAAAGGTTGATTTCCATACCGTCGGTAAATATAGAAATCGCTATCGAGAGTGAATATTTGTTTTTGATTAAGAACTTCAGCCATGGCTACTAAAGAAGCATCTGCTAAATCCATAGGAACATCTTGATATTGTATCATTAAGGTTTCCATTCTTTTTAGTTCATCTGAATTATGATGGTGTATTACCAGTATTTCATCTACCACATAACCCCATAATTCTTGTTGTGCGAACCAACCACCATATCGACGCAATAAATACATTGCTTCGGTAAAACAAGCGCAAGTCGTGACAAGGGGGGCCGATAGCGAAGATAAAATGTCAACACAACGCTGATGATTTTTATCAGCTTCATTAATTAAGGCAATAAGTGGAGAAGCGTCGCAAAGAGTCATTGATGTAATGCTGATTAGTCTTGAACATCTAAAATATTTGTAAAAACTTCTTCTACTCGCTCAGATAAATCTGATGGCTGAAAATAAACTCGTCCAACTCTTCCTTTTAATTTTTGGTCTAGGGTTTCTGGAGTGGAAGAATTGGAAGATTGATTAGGTAGAATGGTCAATCTCACTCGCTGACCTGCTAATTTAGCACTATGCTGTAAAATTTCTTCCCAAGTCCCCTCTAAAGTGTTTTGTTCCATAGATATTGATTTGAATTTCGTTCTTTCCTCAGTGTAACAAGCAAAAGATAAAAAAACAAATTTCTAGAATTTTTTTGTCTTATTGTTTTCTACCAGGGGGAATAAAACGGATTTCAATTCTGCGTCTGCTTGCATCTGCGTCACGATTAACCGCAGCTAATTTACCCGATGGGAGGTATAACTGTCCTGCGGAAAAAGCTCGAAATTTGACGTTTTTGAGTTTACCTGTGCTTTCGATTTCTTGCACTACTGCTAAAGCTCGCATTAATCCTAAATCAGTGTTAGAACCGGGTACTAGCATTTTAACAGATTGTTTTCTGCTGGCAACCGATTCGATATTTTTATCGAGATTACTTGTCTTTTGTATTCCCTGTCCGTCGGTGTGTCCAATTACTTGAATAAAGTCGATTTCTCTGTCTTTGGTAATGGTTTCGATAGCGGGAATAATGCGCTGACGAATATAGGTTTTTAAAGCGGGGTTTAATTCAGCACTTCCCGACTGAAATTTGAATTTTCCTGATTTTTCATCGATAACTATCGGGGTTGCTGTTTGCAGTTTTCGGTTAGCTTCCTCCAGTTTGCTGATGAGATTATAGGACTGAAAAAGTGCCAAGAGGAGAAATAAACTCAGAATCATGAAAGCATTGGACATTAAATCGGTAAATGCGGGATAAACATCCACCGATTTATCTTCATCTCGGTAGTAGGTACGTCTAGACATAGTTACTTAGAATGGTTTTTTGATACTATCAGATACTTGATTGATTTCTTTTTCCATCTCAGATAAAAAAGAATTTTTCTGTTGATTGCTAAGGTTAATAATTTGGTTTAAGATGGCTTGTATATCTCTGAGATAACTGACTGTTTGCTGACTTTTCTCAGCAATAATTTCTCCTTGATAATTATTACGGCCAACTTCTTGAGAAATTAATCGACTTAACCGGTCACCTAAAGCAGTTAATTGGTCTGAGTTATTGTTAATATTGTGAGTAGTTTCTAATAAGTTATTTTGGATTGACTGAAGAGAAATAAGTAGTTGTTCAGTCCTTTCATTGAGAACAATGTTTAAATTTTGACTTTCTTTACGAATTGATAGAGAAGACTGTCCTAAATTTTTAATTTCCGCTTCTACGCTTACCAAGCTTTTGAAAGTATTATGAACATTATCTGTTGCTTGACTCATCAATTTAGTTAAACTATCTATATGTTCCACTGTTAGACATAACTTAGCATGAGTAGAATATAACTTTTCAGAAGTTGCGACTAAATTATCAGTAACTTGACTATTAACTAATTTATCAACTGTCGATTTAAAGTTACTAACGCAGTCATTCAGAGTTTGACTATATTTAACAAAGTTTTCGTGGTGAATTGCCTTATATAGTTTGTTGACATTTTCTTCAAAACTATTGGTAGAACTCTTAAAAGTTGATGCACCAGTAGATAAAGTTCCTGCGGTTTCAGTTAATCTGTCACAAACCTGAGTGACTAATTTAGCAGTTTCCTGATTACCATCATCAATTTTTTTAGCAACTTTTCCTAAAGAAGATTCTAATACTCTCGTCACATTCTTATGAAAGTTTTTAAGAAATTCCTCTTGTTTATCCACCATGCGATTAACCGCTTTATCCAAGCGACTATTCCCTTCTACAGTCGGCTGCAAGATGTTATCTAAATAGTCTTCTAGGGAACTAATTAGATTTACTTTAGCAAGGTTGGTATTAAAGATTAAGTTAATCACAGTCAGTAAAGAACTACAAGCTAAACCAATTAAGCTAGTGATAAAAGCAATCCCCATACTTTCTAGGGGAGTTTTGAGCTTTTCTCCTAAACTTTGCAAATCGACATTATTGATATCGATAAGTGTGCTGATTCCCGTCAGATTGAGAGTAATTCCGAAGAAAGTTCCCAACAAACCAAAAGCGAGGAGGAGATTGGGTAACACTCTTACAAAATAATCCCATTTCTCGCAGCTGAGGGATTTAGACATAAAAGTAAATTGTTCTTCATGGTATAAACCATCTACCAAAGCTGCTGTGTTAACATCATCTAGTTGACTACTGGCTATCTTAAATCTATTCTCTAGATTAGAAATAATTTTAGGTTGAACCCCGCGACTTTCTCCCCGAATTAAGCGGTTGACTTTTGCGGTTGACTTTTGGATATGTTTATAGAGAGCAATCCGGATTCCCACAGCTAAGACGGTGGGAAAAATAACCAAGACTAGAGTTAAAAGAATCAGATAGGGGGGAAAAAGGTTAAGTAATGCCATGATAGTTATTGGATACCTCGAATTGTGGTTGATAGAGAGAGTGAGGGGTGAATGTTTCCTCAGATAGCTGGGGAAACATCATTAAGATTGATTAATTTGACCATTCATCAGTAGTGCTAACCTCTGCGGGTAAACTGGGTTGACTACTGTTATTATTTGTTCCCAGTAAAGTTTGTTGCTTTTGCTGTTGTTTTTCGAGTTTTTTCTGTTCAGTAGCACGTTTTTCTAGTTCCATTTTCAGTTGATTAACAACACGGGTGATAATTCCTTCTTTTGCCTCCTGTTGAGCATTTCCATCTTGTCCAGCTACCTTATCTTTGTAGCGATAATTAGGGTGATAGGAGGGTAAATTTTTGACATTGTTGACAAAATAGCTGACGTTCTGGAAATAATCACCCTCGTTAGTAAATAATAGAGGAGGATTAGCCAATATCTCATTTTTTGCCTGATTAAGCAGTATCTGTAAAGCATTAATCATGTCCTTACGAGAAGCAAATTGTTCTAAGGCAAGTCGCCAATTACCGCTAATGTCAATGATGGACTTATTGTTAAATAAATCGCCTTCGATGACTAATTGATAAGTATCATCTTCCTCATCGTATTCTAGTAAACCGAGAGCAATTGCGGGATAGAAAATAAACTCTAATTCCTCAATTAATTTGGCAGGTGGTGGAATAATATCAGCAAAATCTATCCTGTAATCATTGTGTAAAATGCTGATTCTTTTTTGGTCTTGATAGATTTTTTGCAACCCAGATAAATCAGTAATGATTCTTAGGGGAAACCCACCAAACTCGCAGGTAATTAGGATTTCTTCGTCGGTTTGAATTGATTCAAAAGAAGTCCCCAGATTAATATTTAAATCAGATTCAAGAGTCTTCATAAATCTTTGCATGGTGGGTGAATTATCATCCTTAGTCCCAATTAGTAATGCTTTATCTGTATGCAAGCGATAGTAAGCATCATTAACATTTATCGGTAACATTAAATCAGCTTCTCGCAGAATTTGCGCCAAGCGTTCAGGAAAATCATGGGGTTTATATTGACCCATAAATCGCTTAATTACTGCATCAATTTTATTAGTGCTTACTGATTGAAACTGTTTCTCGATTGTTGCTGTTAGAGTCTCTTTGAGAGTTTCATTATCAATAACAAAAGATTGGCTAAATAAACTGAATAGGGAAGCATTATAGCCTAAATTATTGGTGACTTTTTGGCTAACGGAAATGTATTGAGTTCGGGAGTTACTGTCCGGGATACAGTTATCAATATTCTCCTCTGGGAAAATACCTTCCCCAGTCATCTCGTCGAGATTTAACTGCATTAACTCCTGTTCGTATTTATCGTATTCTGTGATTAGCTGATATAGGGATTCTTTCAGTTGTTGTATCTGCAGCATTCGACTAGAAATATGCTTGAGAATCGCTTCAACAATCTTTCTGGATTCCCCATTAATGCTGAAATTAAAGTTCTGCTGAATTAATTTTTGTCCGCTTTGAACGTAGTCTCTTAACTCAGCTTTGATTCTCTCACTATTGGCATTTTTATTGAACATCTTGAAGACAGACTTTTTCCCGTTTATATCTTCGAGAGTTTGTTTAACATTTCGCCAAATGTTATCAATTTTTTCCGAGGAATGAAACCCTTTATTATCCTGAGATAATTCCTCTAGATTACCCTTGTAGGTATTAATCTGTACTTGTAAAGCGACCAAAAAAGATAGGCTATTTTCCAAAGAAAATTCTAGGCTATCAGGATCAAGAAGAATCTCCAAAAATTGGTCAATATCTGACTTAAATTTTTCGATTAATTTAGGTTGAGTTTGTTGGGTCAGAGTTAACCAGATTCCGCGACTGCTATCTGTTTCTCCCCCCTGTACTTTGCGAAACTCTTTTTCTAGGGATTGCTTGACGGTTTGGGGTAAATTCTCCAAATCTTGACTATTGGATATTTCTTCCTCTAGGGAATTTTTCCACGCGGTTAAAGTCTTAGAAAAAGTTTTATTATTCTCTAGGGTTGCCTCTTCCAATCTGGCAGTAAAATAATCCTTATTACTTTGGGTACTCCAATTAGCTAGGAACTTACTTAATAACTCTTGTCCACTGGGACTTTGACCATATCCCTCTAACCAAAATTTAATTAATTTGAGACTAAAACGATTGAGACCAATCTGCACAATTCGGTCGCGAGTAAAATAAATCCTCGCTAGTCCAAAGGACATATAACCTTGACACATCTGAAAAGGATGATTATCTTTACGAATCATCGGGTCTTTATGGTTATCCCGATTTCTTTTGATGGGGAGAGATAACTCATCGGCAAAATCCAAGAAAATCTTGTAAGCAATGACATTACATAATTTACCTTTGTTATTAATCTGGTAATCTCCCGCAGTGCGATTAGAAACTAAGTAGGCAAAATCAAAAGGAGAACGTTTTTCATCGATGTGGACGAAATTTTGTTTATCATAACAGGCTTGAAAGGAATTACTTTCATTGGTATAATGATCTAACTCTTTCAAAGCTGCATAGGTATTAGCTCTCATAATTGCCCCATCACCATAAAGTTTAGGACTAATTACCAAATAACCAAAGGATGTATATTCGGCCGTTTGTTGTAAAATATGACGCAAAGTATAGGCCACATCGAGGAAAATACCGCTACCAGTTCCCCCACACAAAGAACCGACAACAAAGACATTTAACCCCCCTTGGACATTAAAACTTTGACCGTTAACTTTACCGCTAAACATAAAGGATTCATGACCAGAAGTTCGTCTTTCCGCTGCTTCAATTGCCTCCTGAATTTTTTGATAGTTATGGAAGAAAGCTAAACGACCGACGGGACGAATACCCCCCGCACCATTTTCAATGGCAGTTATTTGTTTTTTTAGTCTTGGGTCTAACCAGCTTTCAATATGGGAAAAGGGACTTTCAAAAAGGGTTTTGTGTTCAAGTTCATAGGTGAGATTGTTAACATCCTGAGCATTCATATTAATAAATACTCTTTCAGCAGCTGATAGAAGAATTTCTTCCCCGTGATAGCTATTTCCTGTGGGTAAACCCGAACCATTGAAAGCGTTTTTGTCTGTGTCAATATGAACAAAACTGACAACGGGTAGGTTAGATAACTTCCCATACTTATCAATAATAAAGCGACGAATTCTCATTAACACATCTCGACCAGTACCACCTAATCCGATGATAATTGTCCGTTTGATAGCGCGGGTTTGACTGGTGTTAGCCATAGTTTAAATCTCCTGAGTTATTTTTTGCTAATCTGAATTTGTAGGTCGAAATCTTGATGGTTATGGTGATAGGTTAAAGTCAGGTAATTTTTATCTATCTTCACCTCCTGAGTTAGTTGATTACCTCGATAAAAAATCTCTGCTTGTTTAGTGGGTTTCAGATATAACTGATTACCGCGTCTTTCTAAATAGCAGCGAATTTCTTCCCCAGCACGAGAAAAGGTATTCTTCTTATGTTCTTCACCACCGATGTTAATTTTTCCAGATGTTTTTAAAATATATTTTTGGGTTTCATCTTCATCATCATTAGAGGAGACTTCAATAGTCCAAGCAGTATTTAACAGCAACCAGTGACGAATTCCCAAAATACTCGCTACTATTCCCCCAATTCCCATTAATGTAATTACCAATGCTGGCAACCATAACTGACTCAAGAGATAAGGATTAATCAAACAGGTTTCTTGTCCTCCCGGTGCGGGAGTGCAAAACTCTTGTGCTGTGGGAGCAATATCGACAACTGATAGTTTATATTTATTGCCGTTAGTGGCGGTAATTTCTTGGGTTCTTAGATTAATTGGTAGGGAATTAAGCCAGTTTTGTCTCTCCAAACTTTCGGGAGA
This sequence comes from Microcystis sp. 0824, assembly GCF_003112475.1. Taxonomy (NCBI): domain Bacteria; kingdom Bacillati; phylum Cyanobacteriota; class Cyanophyceae; order Chroococcales; family Microcystaceae; genus Microcystis; species Microcystis sp. 0824. Next base: position 159,077 of record NZ_BDSM01000050.1, read on the forward strand.
ATCAGCAAGACGAAAAGGGCTATTTTTTGGGGTTTCTATCCACTGTTGTGAAGTAATCCCCGCGCCAGTAGAAAGGGGAGCATCGGTAATCCAAACTACCGACTGGGGTTTGATAGCTTGATTGGCAGTTAAACGACACTGATTTAAGCGTGCCAGTCGGGGATAAACGTGCCATTCTGCTTGCTGAATATCGGTATTTTTAGCACTTTGGCTAGATTGCCAGGGAATCGCTTTTAAAACCGCGTCTATATCTTCGTTTCCCCGAATTAAAATCGGTTCTGCAATCGGTTGAACATTATCAGCAAAGGGAACTAAATAAACGGAATCGTTATTTTTTAAACTATCGCGAATAATTTGACCAAGGCGCGTGCGTCCTTCATCATTAAAGTTAACACTACCGGTAAGATCGATCGCTAGGATAACATCTCGTCCCTGCCAACGAGCCACCAAATCTAATCCCAGTTTTTGCCAATCGGTAAGCGGTTCCCCGGGGGATACCGTTAAACATTCAGCACTTTTCATCTAACCTCGTCCGAGAGTGAAAAATTGAGCTTATCCCTATCCTTCCGCCATTGTACTAAAAAAGTTAATACTTCTTAAAAGTTTTTTTCGCTTTTATTCTCGATTTGCCCTAGGTCATTGTCAATAGTAACCATAGATTAAAATAAATTTTTCTGACTCGATTGGCAGCATAGATTAATATTATCGGTGCATCTCAGATTTGCAGAAATACCGACAATTATTACATATATATCAGCAGCTGCCTGTAAGCATCTCACCGAAAAACTGATGTGCAGTCGAGTGAGTGGAACGAACCACTCCAGACACAAAGGACACAAAGATCGATCACTACTATATAAGTTAAACTTATCACACAAAGAATAAGAGAGCCAATATTATTCAATTAAGTAACTTTGATTACAGTCTTTCTTATCAAGATGAAGTATGACCTAATTTGGTATCGAGGACAGACAAAAGTTATCCTCTAACCACCTAATCCTAATTCTCGTCTGAGCAATTGAATTGATTTATCCCCAATATAATTATCACTACAGATAATTTCTGGCAGACGAATTAAATCCGATCGCACTTCATTAATCAGATTTTTAATTAAAGTATAACTCGCCTGATCACTGATAATTGTCTGGGAAGTTCGGGCTAAAACTTTTAACTTATCCGTTTCATGAATTTGGGCAGACATAACTAATAAATCATCGCCCCGTAAACTATGAATTAAAACTTCGGCCACCTTAATAATACCGGTGCTAATACTGACAATCCCCAAGCGGCTATCGGTGGGTAATTTTTTGATTAATGCCAATTCCTTGCTGTAATCGTAGATATCGATGGGAATGACTCGTAGGTGAAAAGGAGCGGCAATTTCCTCCGCCACACTGATAAAATAGCGACTGGTGACAACAGTGGCAGATTTAGTATTGGCTAAAACTTGGGCTAAATCCTCCATTGCCACTAATTGGACGGGAATTTTGAGGGATTGCTCTAATTCTCTCAACATTAGTTCCCCTGCACCCAAATCGTGACGGGGAATGGTGACAAGAACTTGAGAACTACACTGCGATCGCCAATCGATTTCCGCCAGTAATAACTCGCGAATTTCCTCTAAAGTTAAACCTTGAGCGAGAAAACCAGCCAAACTCTGGCTAATTAGTCTGCCTATTTCTGGATTTTGTTCCAATAGGGGCGAACCCAATAAATTATCGTTTTCATGCCCGCGAGCCTTGACATAAATCCCCGAACCTGCTATGGATTCCACTAACCCATCGTCTTCCAGTTGTTGATAAATTTTACTTATCGTATTACGGTGTAATCCCGTGATCATAGCTAGTTGACGGGTACTAGGTAAACGATGGCCAGGTGGATACTGACGAGAGGCGATAGCGAAGCGAATTTGGTCAAATAATTGCTTAGAGGCGGGTATTTCACTGTCTGGCTGGATTTGGAACTGCATCGGATCACTTCGCTCACAAACTACTTTCGCTGATGCCCATTCTATCATTAGACCTCCGGCAACAATCGGATATCTTCCCCGATCTGAGGGGTCTTCGAGGCAGTATTCAGGAGCCAGAAGCAGCAAACACCAAGATATTATTTATTTAAACTAGAAAAGCCACTTTTTTGTTTAAAAATAGTTAAAACAATAATTTTAATCCGTCCCCGAAATCCCACTCATGGGGTAGATAGTCAACAGCTGATTAAGGGGATTGATCCTCGTGGAGAAGTTTTAAGCGATCGCTCAAGGTTTTGGTTAAGCGGACAGTTTCCCGTTTTAGCGAATTTTGTTGATAATCAAGCACATTAATCTCTTGACCGATATTTACTATCGCTTCGCTTCCCCATCCGGGGTAAGGCTGATTATAACTAATGCTTACCGGCAAAATCTTGATATCTGCATCGGGTTTGATAGTCTTAACTTCCAACGCGATCCGCGCTACCCCCGGTTTAAGGGGATGAACCACTCGATCGCGACAGATACCCCCTTCCGGAAAAATCGCCACCATTTCCCCCGCGGCCAAAAGTTCGACGCTATGGACCAGACTACCCATACCGGGGTGATCGGTGTTGACGGGAAAACCCCCCAAACGTCGGATAAACCAACCTTGCACCCCTTTGATCTCGTTAGCGGAAACCATAAAGCGCAAATCCCGTCCACTAACTAAGCGTCCCACCGCGTAGGGTAAAATCAGCGCATCCCAACGGGACCGATGGGTAGGTGCAAGGATGACCCCCCCCGTTAGGGGAATATTTTCCTGGCCTGTCACCGTTATTTTGCTGAAAAAAGCTGGTAAAACCAGATAATTTCCCAGAAAATAACAAAAGCGAATTAAACAGGGATTAATTCGGGAATTGACAGCAGGACTTTTTCTAATGGTGAGGGACTCGTCAACGATAGTGCTTTGAGACATCCGAGTGTTAGGAAAGATCGAGACTTTCTGACCACTTCTACTTTAGAGTAGTTGTCTGGGGGTCGCCATCTTGTCCTGACCAGTTCGGCAATTGTCTTGGGGGATTAATGGTTAGGATTGGGGTTGTACTCCCGATCCTACCGGTGCGATCGAGTTTAATTGCAAAGAGGGATGATCTTCTTTGACTTGCTGTAAATTCCACTCATTTTTGAATAATAAGACGGGACGACCCCAATAATCTTTGACGGTTAAAGTATTAAAGAGTTTACCTGCTTTTTCTAAAGCGGCCCAACCCCCGGCGACCCAACGGGCTAAACTATAGGCTAGGGGTTCGAGGGTAGTTTCGACTCCGTACTCGCTTAAAAGACGGAATTGCACCACTTCAAACTGTAATTGACCGACGGCGGCTAAAATCGGGTCGCGTTTAAATTCATCGATCGAGGATAATATCTGTACGGCCCCTTCTTCCTGTAATTCCGAGACTCCTTTTTGAAACTGTTTGAACTTGGAAGGGTTAGGATTTCTGAGATAGGCGAATAATTCTGGAGAAAAACAGGGAATACCTTCGTATTCGAGCTTTTTACCCATATAAATGGTATCACCGATCGCAAAGACCCCGGGGTTATTCAATCCGATCACATCTCCGGGATAAGCTTCTTCAATAACTGCCCGATCTTGGGCAAAAAGTTTCTGAGGACGGGATAAACGGATAGTTTTACCAGTTCTAGCGTGGTTTACTACCATATCCTTCTCGAATTTCCCCGTACATACCCGCACAAAGGCCACCCGGTCCCGATGTTTGGGATCCATGTTTGCTTGCAGTTTGAAGACAAAACCGGTGAAATCGGGATAGGTGGGATCAAGGACTCCTAGGGAGGAATTGCGTCCTCTGGGTGGCAATCCATAGTCGAGGAAGGATTCTAGGAATAATTTCACCCCAAAATTGGTCATGGCGCTACCAAAAAAGATCGGGGTCATTTCTCCTGCGTGGACTGCTGGCAAATCCAATTCTGCACCCAATTCCGAGAGTAGTTCTATATCCTCTTTTAACTGGTAATACAGGTCTTTTTCGAGATAATCCTCAATTTTGGGGTCGCCAAGCTCGATCACGGTTTCCTGCGCCTCCTGAGAGCCGTGGGAGCGACGTTCAAACAGGTGTATGGTCTGGGTTGCTCGATCAAAAACTCCCCGAAAGCGATCGCCAATTCCGATCGGCCAATTGACGGGATAGGTTTGTAATCCTAATTCTCGCTCGATTTCGTCCAATAAATCCAGAGGTTCGCGGCCGGGCCGATCCATTTTGTTAACAAAGGTAAAGATGGGTAACTGCCGCAGTTTGCACACTTCAAAGAGTTTTCTCGTTTGCGGTTCCAAACCTTTGGCCGCGTCGATTAACATCACCGCATTATCGGCAGCGGCCAGGGTACGATAGGTATCTTCGCTAAAATCTTGGTGGCCGGGAGTATCGAGGAGATTAATCTGAAAATCACGATAATCGAACTGTAAAACCGTGGAAGTAATCGAAATTCCCCGTTGTTTTTCCATTTCCATCCAGTCGGAGGTGGCCTTGCGTTGGTCGCGTCTTGCTTTGACTGCACCCGCTTGATGGATTGCACCCCCGTATAGTAACAGTTTTTCGGTCAGGGTGGTCTTTCCTGCGTCAGGGTGGGAGATAATGGCAAAATTTCGCCGTTTTTCCAAGACAGCTTCGCTGGTTTCTAGTTCTTTTTCAATTTCGGTCGTCATTCTAATTTCGATCGCTTTCCTATCTTTCTATTCTAGTTTAGCTGGGGAGTTAATCCGCTCAAAAAATCGATCGCTCTGGGAAAAGTCATTAAAAAAAGTCTATGCTAGGATAATTTACAATCCACAACTGATAGTGTTATGAGTGATAATACTAAACAAATTTATAACTACACCGTTATTCTAGAAAAAGAATCAGACGGTGGTTATCACGCTTTTTGTCCTGCGCTTAAAGGTTGTCATTCTCAAGGAGACACTTTTGAAGAAACGATTGTCAATATTACAGAAGCTATGGAATTGTACCTCGAAAGTTTGATAGCTTTTGATTTTTAAGCCTTTAAATATTTGGCTCTTCTAGAGTAGTTATGATATATTAGTACAAAATAATCGACGCAAGCCTTACTTGGCAAGGCTTGCCAGAATTCAAAAAAGCAATTTTAATAAAAAAAGCTTTTTGCTTTGTCGGATTCCAGGCTATTTAAGGGGTTAAGCTCATTTCAACTACTAATTTGCTATAACCAGTCTAGGAGAGCCAAATATTTTAATATGAGTCAGTATCCCGCAGTCTAATAATCGGGACGAATTATTTCTAGTAAATTTCTAGCCACTGCTTCCACTACAGTGATAGGAACAGAATTTCCGAATTGTTTTTTAGCGATAGCTGACTGTGGATGATAGATAAAATTATCGGGGAATCCTTGTAATTTACGCGCATCTTGGGGAGTAATTTCTCGAAACTTTTTGGGTTTATAGATTTTCTTTAAAAACAATTGTTTGTATTCTTGGGGATGAGTAGCGGTAATTGAAATAGTAGCAATATAATCTTTAGCACCCGTAGCGGTTAGGGTAGGAATAATATCGGCCGTCGGTAAAATAATCCGATAAATGCCGTTAATTCCCGTCATATTTTTCGAGTTAATAAATTCATACTTACCCTCCTGCGTTTGCCAACAAATCCCCAGAGAAACTAACTGATTTAGTTCCTCGATTTTTAGGTCGGGTATAATTTCCAAAAAAGCAGAAAAAGCCACGGGATGACCATCTTTTTCGCCATACTTTTTACTGCGTCTTAATTTCAGCAAAGCTAAACAGATACTTTTTTGTCGTTCCGTAGTTTTGATAATATCCCAAGAATGAATAGTTGTGTGGCCATTTCTTAAATCAGAAAAAATAAAAAAGTCATTTAATTCATCTTCTTTTTGGAAACGAGTTCTCGATGGGGGAACAAACCCATTAAATAAAGTATCTGCTGATAACTTAACTTTCTCGACGGTTTGAATATTTTTGATGTCTTCTAAAATATCCAAAACCTTGGGATGGATACCCAAAGGTAAGGGAAATTTAAACCGCTCATAGTTATCTATATCTTTTCTAATTCCTACGATAAAAACTCTCTCGCGATTCTGGGGTAAACCAAAATCGTAGGCATTTAATAACTGCCAGTAAACTTGATAACCACAGCTAGTTAATTCATCGATAATTAACTCTAAATTCTCCCGATTGCGAGGACTAGCTAACCCACTGACATTCTCGAAAATAAAGCTTTTGGGTTGACTTTTCTGGACTAATTTAATCACATCAAACCAGAGTTTTCCCCGGGGATCCTCAAATCCCCGTAAACATCCCGCCACCGACCAAGGTTGACAGGGAACGCCGCCGACAATAAGATCAAGATTATCGGGTAAATTGCTGATTTTACTCACATCTCCGAAAGCAATTTCATCGCTGTTGAGATAGCTAATAAAATTTTGTTGATAAACTTGGATGGCCTGTTGATCAATTTCTGAATAGCCTAAACAACGTCCCCCCAATTTCTCCAAAGCGATTCTAAAACCACCGATTCCTGCGAATAAATCGACAAAACGATACTGGGGATGAGTAATAACTAGATGTAGGGGTAATTGGGTTTGTCTGCTGACTTTAACTGTGGTTTTCAAGGGTAAATAATTCCTTTTCACCGTCTGGGAAGATGCCTATCTGTACTAAATATTTTAGTATAAATGAAGAGTTTTTTTCTAGAAACCTCCTGCAAATTTCCTGTCTCCTGACTTGAAAGAGGGTGTGAGGTGTGGGGTGTGGGGTGTAGGGTGTAGGGTGTGGGGTGTAGGGAGTTTTCTCAGTGAACTGATAACTGATAACTGATAACTGATAACTGACTTCTAACCCAATGGTAGATGTGGGATTTTTGCAGCAGCTCTATCGAGGAGAAGAATGCTCGTAGTCTTCGATAATGTGGAGAAGTCGCATAGCTGAACTACAGGATTCTTCTAAAATTTCCTGTTTCTCCTGAGAATCATCGATTAAATCCTCAGATACCAGACGCAAAGAACCTAAAAGACTATTAAGACTGCTTCTCGCTTCGTAGGATAAATAAGCTTTTCTTTTTTGCTCATCTTCCCTATTCTTAGAGTCGTCCTCTTTGCTATCACTAAATTGCAGAGCGTGTAAACGGGCATAATGACTACCTTGAGCTAATAATTCCTCGTGATTGCCGATTTCTGCCACTTTTCCCTTGTCCAGCACCACAATTTGATAGGCTTTTTGAACAGTGGAAAGACGGTGCGCGATCACAAGAGTAGTGCGCTCGCGACAGAGTTCATCGATCGCTTCCTGTACTAAACGCTCAGAAACCGTATCTAACGCACTTGTAGCTTCATCCAGAATGAGAATATCCGGATCTCGCAGTAAGGCACGAGCGATCGCTAATCTTTGTTTTTGTCCTCCCGAAAGTCTCACTCCCCGATCGCCAATTTCCGTATCCAGTCCTTCTGGCAGTTTGGAGATAAACTCGTAGGCATTCGCCCTTTTTGTCGCCGCTAAAATTTCTGCATCACTAACATTGCTTAGTCCGTAGGCAATATTAAAACGTAGAGAATTATTAAAGAGAAAAGTATCTTGACTGACTATTCCCATCGCTTTTCTCAGAGATTTGATCTCATAATCGCGTAAATCGTGACCATCAAAAAGAATTCTCCCGGCTGTAGGGTCATAAAAGCGTGGTAATAAATCGGCAATTGTCGATTTTCCGGCCCCCGAAGCACCAACAAGAGCGATCATTTTTCCTTTTGGAATCCAAAGATCGATGCCCTTGAGAACTAATTCTTGATGACCGGGATAGGAAAATTGAACGTTATCAAAATGAATGCCTGTCTCTAATCTTTGATAGGGAATAGAGCCATTAGTCATAAATGGTTTATTCTCTCGAATGAGAAAATCTGCTACCACCTCTACTGCGGAAACATCACCTACTAGACTACCCCTAGCACTGTTAATTTGACTAACCATCGGCAAGGCCCGGAAAAGTACATAGAGATAGGTCAATAAAATTGTCGCCAAGGCTTGAAGTTGTTCATTAAAAAGATAACGACCAGCAATGATAATTAAAGCAATAATAATTACACCACCGAGCTCATTAAGCGGGGCGATTACAGCATTATTAGTCTGGGCATCTACACCCGCTTTCTCCCGGGCTTCGATATCCTCTACAATAGATTCTAATTCGTATCTTTCATTGCCTACCGCTTTAATTATGCGAATGCCCGTTAACAGTTCCAACAGTTTATTAGTTTGCTGTTTAGCCGTTACGGTGATAATCTCTCCAAACTTTTTCGATCTCTTGACAAAGTATTGATTAAGCAGACCTAAAAAGCCCCCCAAAACACTAGAAAGAATAGTTAATTGCCAAGAAATTGATAATAAAATAGCCAAGTACATGAAGGCCGTGGCGATAACCTTAATCAGATTTATGTAATTTCTAATCGATGCCACGGCTCGATTAATCTCTGACATAAAACAATTATAAATATCTCCTGTTTTACTTTTTACATAATAATCTATATCCACTTCTAGCAGCATAATAACTGAATCAATTCGCATATCTCTTGCCATAATCAAAGATAAGTAAGTGCCTAACAAATTACTAACAAAATTGGTAATGTGCTTGAGAATTAAAATCCCTAATATCGCCGCAAACATCCAGAAAAAACGAGTATCAACCGAGAAAACCTCGAAAACGGAGAGCAGCTTTTTGATAATTTGAGGGGCATTTTTTAAGAGATCATTTTCGGGATTAATAAAAGAAATTAGTAGGGGGATAACTAAAACAGTTCCTACCCCATTAAATATGGTACTGGCAAAGCCGATAACAATGCTGGAAACCACTAATATCCAGTGTTTCAGCGTATATTTAAGCAGAATTTGATTAGGATTCATCGCTATAAGTAATAAGGTAAATAGTCAACGGTCAATTATCCTACTCGCTAGACTCTAATATTTCCCTTCCAGAGAAGTAATTATGCCAGAGAGAGTTGTCGCCATGGCGGTGGTACTATAGGAGGCGATACAGCGCTCTCTCGCTTTTAATCCCCGTGCATTAGCCGAGTCGAGATCTTTAAAAACCTCTCTAATCATGACAGCTAGTTGCTCTGGTGATCTAGGTTCGACTAAATAGCCAATATCAGCTAAAACTCCCGGTATATCTGCCACTTTAGTGGAAATAATCGGTTTAGCCATCGCCATACCATCGGTGAGTTTAATCGGAAATTGCGCGTTAGCCGTGGCTTCATCCCTCTGGGGAACGATAATAGCATGGGCAGCGGCCACAACTTCCGGCATTCGATCGATCGGTTGAGCAGGCAAATGAATTAACCAAGGTTGACCTTTTTCTAACAAACTATCCAGATAGCCATCCCCGATTTGGCGACCACCCACCACCACCAATTTAAAATCAGGATCACCAATTTGATCTAAAGCGATTAAGACATCTTCTAAACCTTTGTGGGGTCTAGCAGTACCCGGGAACATTAAGACTTTATAGGCAGATAAACCGTATTTTTGACGACAAGCGACAGGATCGTAGAGATTGGGATCGAAAAGTTGCGTATCCTTGCCATTCGGTAAATAAATCCCCCCATAACGCTTTTGCAAAAATTGATTATTAACCGTCACCGCATCAGCTTGGTTAATTAAATTTTCCATCCAGCGCAGATAAAGAGGGTAATTCGGATCCCTAAGCGCACCATTTTTTTTGAGGATATCCCTAGCTAACTGTCGGGGATGAGGACGATAGGACCATCGATCACCACCAAACCAACTCATTTCCCAATCGTCAATATCGAGAATTAGGGGACGTGGGGAAAAAAAACGTTTCAGTAAACCGATGCCGAAACTGGTGGGACGGGGTTTAACCGCATAGATAATCTCTCCGGAGAGGCGATCGAGTAAAGTTTTGATCTGGCCAAAAAACTGGGGATAATTATTGCCTTTGACCGATACCACCGGTATATTCCCCGGTGGGGTTGGATAGATTTCCTGGCCAAAAATCGGACCATAGACCGTCACCTGACAGTTTAGCTGTTGCAAGACTTGAGCAATCAAATAGACTCTTGTGCCACCACCACCGGATAAATCTGGTGCTAAAACAGAGATTTTTTTGTTCATGATCGCCGATCAATCCAGATTATCTAGCACGATAGGAGAATGTTAATCAATGTTAACGTTTTTGTCAATCTTAGGCGAACTTAACATTAATTCCCCCAGAGATGGACTAGACAAAGAAAACTAACATATACATAGCCGAGACGACTAACTGAGTAAACATCACCGGTAAACCGTAGCGCAGAAAGGTATGAAAGGTGATTTTGCCCCCGTGTTGTTCAGCGATGCCGGCGGCGACAATATTAGAAGAAGCTCCCACTAACGTACCATTACCCCCTAGGGTGGCTCCATACATCATCGCATAGAAAAGCGGTAAAACTTCTGGGGGAAAGGAACCGGCATAATCGGGGGAAAGAACCTCAGTCCCGACTAAATTAACATTAACAAGGTACTGTTTCAGTAGTGGAACCATGGCCACCACTAGGGGAATATTCGGAACGACACTGGAAACAAAACCGACAAAAAACAGCAAGACTAGAGAACCTAAAAAGATATTTTGGCCTAAAATTATCGCCAGAAGTCCCGATACACTATTAACTACGCCAGTTTTTTCTAAGCCGCCAATTAGGACAAAAATTGACATAAAAAATAATAGGGTACTCCAGTCCACATCTCGGAGAATATTATGCACCGTATCGATTTTCGATTGCTGGGCTAAAAGTAGGGCTAAAGTTGCCCCCATCAAAGCAACGGCAGCGGGAGAAATGGGTACGGGAAAAGATTCACCGACGACGAATAAAAATAAGACCAAAAAGACGATAATTCCCCCCACGGCTAAGACGCGAGGATGATCAATCTTCGGATGGGGTAAGTCTTCTAAATGCTCGAATTTTGTCCTCCAGATTTTCGGGAATAACCAAGGTAACATAACCAGAATGGTAATCACTGCCAAGGCACCACCTAAACTCAAACGCTGTAGGTATTCCATGAAGGTGATATTAATAGAATCACCGACGATATAAGTAGCGGGATCACCAACAATAGTTAATAACCCGGAACTGTTGGCCACGAAAACCATCAGGATTAAGAGCGGCACAAAATCCACGCCTATATCTTGAGCTAAGGGAGGAATTAGAGGTGCTAATAACATCACCGTGGTAGCGTTGGGTAACACCGCACAGATTGGGGTAGTAATGGCGACAATTCCTATTAGTAATAATTTCCCCTTTCCCTTGGCTAAAAGCACCATTTGTGCCGCTAAATAATCAAAAATTTTCGTTGGTTCAAAGGCTCTTACTAACACCATTACCCCAAAAAATAGGGCGAGAGTGGCATAACTGCGACTGATATAACCCACCGCCTCCTGGAGAGTCATGATATGGGTAAAAACTAATATTAAAGCTCCCAGTAAAGCCGCTACGGTAATATGAAGCCACTCGAACATAATCACGACGATGACTGCAATAAAAGTCCCCGCAGCAATCCACATTGGTAAATATTCCAGCATTTTTGATCCTGTTTTTACTCTCGGTTTCTCAATAGGACTAAAAGTTTGCCCGAAGAATTTACAGCAAACTCATAGAAAATATGGTTATCTACGGAAAATCTTAAAATTGTTGTGATCGGTAAGCTGATATGAGAATCTCCATAAACAATGTCTCCTGTAAGTTATGACTATCAAGTAGTACCAGCGACATAACTGAACCGATCAAGACATTACTAGGAATGTAGTGATGTTTCAGTCTTCCCCCCCACGCCGACGAAGTTAGCTGACGGGCTAGGATAGAGAGATATCCTTTTCTAGGCTAAAAAATCTAGAAATACGCCCCAAATATGGTTCCTCCGCTCCGAATTTGTCTAGCTAATATCTAGCATAGAAACTTGGATTAGGCTGACTTACTCTGTTTAGTGATCCACCATAGCATACTAACCCAAAAAAAACTATATAGCCCTATACTAGACCTATCCCGTCGGTTATCCCCCGGGTTGCTAGGATAGAACAATGATAAGCTAATAGCTAACGACTGACCGCCATAGCAGCCACAGCAGAAATTTCTATGAATAGAAGACCTCGTTATACTCCTCCCCGATCACGCGACCGTGATTATGACCGATCCTATGGCGATGACTCCCGCAGTTCGTCCCCTGGGGGCCTATTGGCAAAATTAAACTATGCCATGATCGCCCTGATTGGCGGTATTTTTGTACTAGGAGTGGGTCTAGGTCTGGTATTCAGTTCTACCGCTAATTTTAGCCCCGAAAACGTCGCTTCCCGGGAAGTAATCGATCGCAGCGCCCCCAATGCGGAATTATGCGTGCAATTTGGGGCCAGTGCCATTGTCACCGATTTGCGGGTTTATGTCACTCTTAACCCCTTTAATGTTTTTGTCACCCAACCAGTCATGCAACCCGGTTGCGTTTTGCGACGCAATAACTGGTCAATTTTAGAACAACAAAAATTAGTCGATGGACAGCAGGTACAAAGCTGTAAAAACCGGATGAATACTTTTGGTTATACCGGCCCCCTGGAAGGCAAACCGAAAATCGATTGTATCTTCCAAAATGAAGCCGGGGGCAATCTTTTTGTTAATCCCGCCGGCGCTGTTGGTCCCAGACCAGATACAGATAAATTCTAAACCAGAAAATATCTTTCTCCTGACTGCTGACTTGAAAGAGGGTGTGGGGTGTGGGGTGTAGGGAAGGAAACCTCTTTTATCTGTGGGGGTGAAATTTTTTCATCGGGGCTGACTCCTAATTAACTACGACAATTTTTGATTTTTACAAGAGGTCTAATGACTTAGCCATTGGGCCGTAGTCACCACAAAAATTCCGCCAGCTTTTTTTAAAAAAGGCTGAATTTTATCGATCAGACGATTAAGTTGTTCGTCACTATTACAAACCGTCATAATGTAGCTACCACTGTAATCACAATCCAAGTCATCACAGGATAAACCTCGATCGCCTTTTCCCGAAGTATTGCCAAAGACAGTATAACCGGAAACTCCGACAACATCAAGAACGCTTAAGGTTTCTTCCAGAAAAGCATGACTAACAATTATGTCCACTTTTTTGACAGTTTCTAGGGAAGGATGCGGCGATTCAAGCATGGTAGTTAAGTATAAAAGGTACAAGTGAAAGAGAAAAATTTGACAGGAATTATTTAAAACTGACCTGGCTTTTTAGACTCCGAAGCCAATGATTTTGATCATCTCTAGGTACAGAGGAATGCCGATGATGATATTGAAAGGAAAAGTTAAAGCCAAGGCCATAGAAACGTATAAACTAGGATTCGCTTCAGGAACAGTCATTCTCATGGCCGCAGGAACAGCAATATAAGAGGCACTGGCACACAAAACAGCGAATAATAAAGCATTACCCTCTTCAAATCCGAGAACCTTAGCAATGAGAATGCCAACTATAGCATTGATGACGGGAATGAACACCGAGAAACCGATGAGAAAAGAACCAGTTTTGCCTAATTCTCGGATTCTTTTCGCCGCCACTAATCCCATGTCAAGCAGAAAGAAAGTTAACGCACCATAAAAAATACCTTGAGTGAAAGGTTGTAATTTTTCCCAGCCTTTTTCCCCTGTGAGGATACCAATAATAACACTACCGACTAAGAGAAATACCGAGCCATTTAAAAAGGCTTCATGTAAAACTTTTGACCAAGAAAACGCTTCTTCTTGGCCATTTTTCTCTTTAAAGACTCGCACCAGGATTAAACCCACTACAATCGCCGGCGATTCCATTAAAGCTAAAGCCGCTACCATGTGACCACCATAGGAAATATGAAGTTTTTCTAAAAAAGAACTGGCGGTGATGAAAGTAACGGCACTAATGGAACCATAGGCTGCGGCAATCGCTGCAGCATTGGCACTATCGAGTTTAATTTTCAGGATAAAGAAAGTGTAAATGGGAACGATGCAAGCCATAACCACAGAGGCAATCAAAGTTAAAGCGATTTGGTTATTGATGCCACTTTCCGCTAGTTCATAGCCTCCCTTGAAACCAATCGCCATCAAAAGATAGAGAGAAAAGAGTTTAGGCAGTGGTTGGGGAATTTCTAGGTCGGATTTAAAAAACACTGCCAGCATTCCCAAGAAAAAGAACAAAACCGGCGGATTGAGAATGTTGAACAGGATTAAGCTGCCATCCATAGGTTTGCCTACATTGAGTTATTTCAATCTATACTATTTGATTTTGGCAATATTGAGAAAATGTTAAGAACCCGATTAAAGTGCTTAACGATGGCCGCCCAAAAAAATTAAGATGGGTGATGTTTCAGTGATCAGCTTCTCAAGGCAAGAGGCAACAGTCAAGAGGCAAAAGACAGAATCTGACAATTCTCCTACCTAAAAAGAAGGTTAGAAACTAAGTACATCAAAGCTTTTAACTTAACCAATTAGGTTTTAGATTCGTCCCTTGTTATCTTGAAGTCGTCAGCTTTTCTCCCCTCTCCCCCTCTACAATAATTACTCGCAGCCAGAAATCACTTGGGTTCATATCATACTTTGTGCTTTTTGTCAAAAAAACTTTTTTTTTGCAATAAAACTACACAAAAAAAAGATCATCGTTGTGGGTGAAATTGACTGATTTACCCGTCTTAATTAGGATCACCTTCTAGGTGTAGCAAGGGTTTCAACCATTGCTGCCCAAAAAAGCACAGAATATCCGATTATGAAATTCAGTAAAATCGCTGTAACCATGATAACATCGTTGTTAAATAAAAATCTTTCTCAATTAATTTTTAAGAATTTATAAATATTGCGGAATGTTAATTTAAATATTCTCAAGTTTTGCGGTAAATAAATAATTTTTACTTATCTTTGTCGGAAAATAGAACTCCTGCAAAAATCCCACATCTACCATTGGATTCAGGAGACAGGATTCAGGAGACAGGAGACAGGTTTTAGGTGTTGGGGGTTGGGGTTTTGGGGTTTTAGTTGAATTTCCCCACTTCCCCACTTCCCCACTTCCCCAATTCATAATTCATAATTCATAATTCCCACTCCCCCCACACCCCACACCCTGCTCCCTTCCCCGATCAATGCCAAAAATCCAGCTTAAAACCCCAAAATCCCCACATCTTGCCGCCATGGTAGCACTTGATCGCAGCAGTCTCGGCGGTATTTGGACCCTATCCGGTTATGAACGGGAATTAAACAGCCCCAACAGTGAATTATTAATTCTTACCCTCGACCAGAAGGACGAAACCCTAATCGGATTGGCTTGTTTTTGGGCAATTCTCGAAGAAGCGCATATTACTCTCCTGGCAATTTATCCCGACTATCAAAGACAAGGATTAGGAAAACTGCTTCTCTACAAACTTCTTGAAAAGGCTGTACAAAGACAACTGGAAAGGGCTACGCTAGAGGTAAGGGTATCGAACCATTCAGCGATCGCACTCTACGAGCATTTTGGCTTCCGCGTCGCTGGAGAGCGGAAAAATTATTATTCGCAAACTGGCGAATCGGCCCTAATTTTCTGGCGCAACGATCTACAAACGGCCGCTTTTCGGGAACAATTAAACAAGTGGCGCCAAGAAATCCTTTCCAGACTGGCGCAGGGAGAGTGGCAATTAGAGGAAGAAACCAGAGCCAAAATAGATACCATGGGGATGTCATGATTACCTACAAGCTTAAATCAGGTCGAGGTTAGGGAAAAATGAGGATTTTAGTCTTGGCGTGGGAATTTCCACCGCGATTAGTGGGCGGTATCGCCCGTCATGTCGCCGAACTCTATCCCGAAATCGTCAAACTCGGTCATGAAGTCCATTTAATCACGATCGAATTCGGTCAGGCCCCCAGTTATGAACTGGTGGAAGGTATTCACATCCACCGCGTCCCCGTACCCCCCGGCAATGACTTTTTCCATTGGGTGGTCAACATGAATAACAGCATGGGACAACAAGGCGGCAAAATAATCGCCGAATACGGAAAATTTGACCTTGTTCATGCCCACGATTGGTTAGTAGGGGATGCAGCCATCGCCCTGAAACATCTCTTTAAAATACCCCTGATTGCCACGATTCACGCCACGGAATACGGACGTTATAACGGACTGCACACCGACACCCAACGCTATATCGCCGGCAAAGAGGGAACCCTCGTCTATAATGCTTGGCGCGTTATCGTCTGTACCGGCTATATGCGTCATGAAGTCCATCGGGCCTTGGGCGCACCCTGGGATAAAATCGATGTGGTTTATAACGGTATTCGGGCCGAGAAAAAGCAAAGAGACCCTAACTTTGATTACCGAGCTTTTCGTCGTCAATATGCCGAAGATCACGAAAAAATCGTCTATTACGTCGGGCGCATGACCTTTGAAAAGGGGGTTTCGGTGTTACTCAACGCTGCCCCAAAAGTCCTCGCTCACACCGAGGCTAAAACTAAATTTGTGATTATCGGTGGCGGCAATACCGACAAACTCAAACAACAGGCCTGGCATCTCGGTATCTGGCATCATTGTTATTTTACGGGCTTTATGTCCGATGAAAACCTCGATCGCTTCCAAACCGTGGCCGATTGTGCCGTTTTTCCCAGTCTTTACGAACCTTTTGGCATTGTCGCCCTGGAAAGTTTCGCCGCTAGGGTTCCCGTGGTAGTTTCCGATACCTGCGGTTTTCCCGAAGTTGTCCGTCATGGTCAAACGGGAATTGTCACCCGGGTCAATAATCCCGATTCCCTCGCTTGGGGCATTTTGGAGGTTTTAAATCATCCCGAATACGCCCAAGAATTAGTTAATAACGCCTACGAAGACCTAGAAAAACGCTTTCATTGGGCGAATTTAGCCCGTCAAACCGAGACAGTATATGGTTTGGTTGTCCAAGAACGACAACTGGTGGAATGGCGTTAATCAGGGAGCGGTTTTTTAGCTGTCAGCCGTCAGTATTAGGGGTCAGTTTATACCCTAAAATAACAAAGGCACAACTTAACTTCTCCAACTATGACTATGAAAGCAGCTGAAATTATGACCACGGAGGTGGCCAAGATTAAAGGTTCTGAAACCGTTGCCAAAGCAGTACAATTGATGAGAGAAAAGAACATTAGAACTCTCATTGTTGACCGCCGTCACGATGAAGATGCCTACGGAATTATCACTGAAACTGATATTGTCTATAAAGTCGTCGCTTTCGGTCAAGATCCGCAAAAAGTGCGCGTCTATGAAGTGATGAGCAAACCCTGCATCGTGATTAATCCCGACCTCGGGGTTGAATATGTGGCCCGCTTATTTGCTAATACTGGTATTCGTTTCGCACCAGTAATTAAAGGCGGTTTGCTCGGTGTTATCTCTGTTAGTGACATTCTCCATAAAGGTAACGCCGTCGAAAAGCCCCGCAGTCTTGATTTAGAAGCGGAGATTATCAAAGCTAGAGATATTGCCCGGGCAGTTTGTGCTGAAAAAGGAGGAAATTCTCCTGATTGTGCCGCAGCTTGGGATGTTGTTGAGGAATTACAGGCAGAATTGGCACACCAACGCGCTAAAAAACCAGAAAAAACCTATTTTGAGGAATACTGTCAAGAAAATCCCGATGCTTTTGAAGCGCGTATCTATGACACCTAATCTCCATCGGTTTTCGGTATTCTCCCATACTCAAACTTTTTAATCCGGCAAAAGTAGTGTATAAAGGTTTTATTTGCTAATAATCGAGGAAAAACCATGGCTGATCTATTTGTCATCGCCTATGAGGACGAATTTAAAGCAGAAGAAGTTCGTTTAACTTTGGCTAAACTGCAACGGGAACATCTGATCGAGTTAGAAGATGCTGCCGTAGTGGTTAAAAACAAAGAAGGCGAGATTAAACTCAAGCAAGCGGTCAATTTAACGGCAGCCGGAGCCGCTAGTGGCAGTTTCTGGGGATTATTAATCGGTACACTCTTTTTATCCCCTCTCTTGGGGGTTGTTCTCGGTGCTGCTGGTGGCGCTTTGGGAGGTGCTTTAAGTGATATCGGTGTGGATGACAATTTTATGCGGGAATTGGGAGAAACCCTGCAGCCCAGCACCTCTGCTCTCTTTGTTCTCGTCCAAAAAGTTACCCCCGATAAGGTCCTTGATGAAGTGGCCCCCTACGGAGGTAAAGTGTTACGCACTTCTTTGACCAAAACCGACGAAGCTGAATTACAGAAAATTCTCGACCAAAGGGGTGTTAAACCCGAAATCGTTTAGGATATGGGTCCATAAAAGCCAGAAAAAGGGAATATATTTCCCTTTTTGCTTTTTTAGAGAATTTCCTAATCTCATGAGGTACGATAATTATTAATATTAGTTATCAGTCATTTGAAGTAGCCAGACAAAATTCAAGTTAATGCTAAGAGAAGGGAACAGGGAACAGCGACGATTAACTAACAGCCTTTCTCATAAAACTGTTATATAGCAATTCTCTTGCTGAGATTAGGGATTATTGTTGATAAAAAAACTTCTAAATCCCACGGCTAGTAAAGAACCACTTAGGACAGTTATGAATGTCCAAATTTGATTTTTTTGGGTTCCTTCGACTTTCTCTAAGCGTTTATTCATGTCATCAAACTTACTATCAAGAGTTTTAATATCACCTTTAACTTCCGTGAGTTCAATCTTTAAATCGGTAGTATCTTTTTGAACAGTGGTGACATCAGCTTTCATTTCCGCTTGTCCATTCTCGATCAAATTCAATCGATTGTCCACCTCAATCAGTCGATTGTCCATGGTAGTGAGTCGATTGTCGATATCGTTGAATCGATGTTCGATCATCTTCTGTCCATTGAGGATTAAATCTTCTAGTCTTTTTAAATCATTATCGGTAGTAGTGGTGGTGGTCATTGATTAAAGTCCTATAATTTCAATTCGCTCTTATCTTTATCATTCTACCAAATCGGTTTTTAATCGTGTGATTAACTCCCAAATTATGGATTGTTTCTCCCCACTTCCCACTCCCCCTATACCTTTTAAACAGGATTTATTATTAGCTATAAGTAGTCGGACATAAATTCTGTTGTCTATCTTAAGAAATGTAAATTGCCGCAATTCTTACTGATACTAAATTCGGTTATTAAAAACTGATTATTTATTCCCCCTTTTGCTTCTTGCCTTCTGCCTCTTGCCTCTCCTCATAAGTAGCCTATGCTCAACGGATTTAGTATGACTCCTGAATCCTGACTCCTGAATCCCGACTCCTTACCCCACAGTTAACTTTACTTTTGTCCAACTACTTAGCTTTGCTGCTTGAGCAAATATGTTCACCGAGAACCACTCCCGTTAGAGTGAGATAAGATTAACTCTTATTTCTCACCCTAACTGCTAGGAAAAACCAGTAATTAAATTAGGCACCTTGCCGTAATTTATCCAAAACCGATCGATCTTCTAGAGTAGAAGTATCACCAGAAATCTCTTGACCTGATGCTAAAGTTCGCAAGAGACGACGCATAATTTTACCCGATCGCGTTTTTGGCAGCACATCGGTAAAACGGATTTCTCCCGGTCGGGCAATAATGCCAATTTCCTTGACAACGTGGTCTTTTAATGCTTTCGCTAACTCCGGACTCGCTTCATAATGCCCCTCGAGAGTCACAAAAGCATAGATTTCTTCCCCTTTAATTTCATCCGGTCGTCCCACTACAGCCGCCTCCGCTACCGCAGGATGAGATACTAAAGCTGATTCGATCTCCATAGTCCCTAAACGGTGGCCAGAAACGCTAATCACGTCATCGACGCGCCCCATTACCCAGAAATAACCGTCTTCGTCCTGACGACTACCATCTCCAGCAAAATAGAGATATTGGCCATCTTTGGGGGCGATATGTTCCCAGTAGGTATTGCGGAAGCGATCGGGATTTTTATAAACTGTTCGCATCATACCAGGCCAGGGATGTTTGACCACCAGATAACCCCCCTCATTTGCGTGGGTGGGATTGCCCTCTAAGTCCACCACTTCGGCCATAATACCGGGGAAAGGGAGGGTTGCTGACCCCGGTTTAGTGGCAATTGCCCCGGGTAAGGGAGTAATCATAATTCCCCCGGTTTCCGTTTGCCACCAAGTATCGACAATCGGACATTTTTCCTTACCGATAACCCGGTGATACCACATCCACGCTTCCGGGTTAATCGGTTCTCCCACAGTTCCCAGTAAGCGCAAAGAGGATAAATCCCGGCTATTGGGGATATCTTCACCCATTTTGATAAAAGCGCGGATAGCAGTGGGGGCAGTATAAAAGATATTAACGCGATATTTCTCAATTACATCCCAAAAACAGCCTAAATTAGAGGGACGGGGAACCCCTTCATACATTACCGTGGTGGCACCATTGGAAAGCGGTCCGTAAACGATATAACTATGGCCGGTAATCCAACCCACATCGGCAGTACACCAGTAAACATCGGTGTCTTTCAGGTCAAAAATCCATTTGCTGGTGATATGGGTGTAGAGATTATAACCGCCGGTGGTGTGGACGACTCCTTTCGGTTTGCCGGTGGAACCACTGGTATAGAGGATAAATAACATATCTTCGCTATCCATCGGTTCGGCCGGACAATTAGCAGATACCTGTTTTTGTAGATCATGCCACCAGTAATCGCGATCGGCAACCATATTGATGGGTTCCTTGCTGCGCTGGACAACGAGAACTTTTTCCACACTGGGGGCGCTATTATCGGCTAGAGCCAGATCCACCTGTTCCTTGAGAGCAACAACTTTATCCTTGCGGAAACCACCATCGGCAGTGATTACCACCTTAGCGGCCGCATCATTAAGACGATCTCGCAAAGCATCGGCACTAAATCCCCCAAAAACTACACTGTGGGGCGCACCAATTCTGGCACAGGCTAACATGGCGATGGCCGCCTCGGGAATCATCGGCATATAAATTCCGACCACATCGCCTTTTTTTACGCCTAATTCTTTTAAAGCGTTGGCAAATTGACAGACTTCTCGGTGTAGCTGTTCGTAGGTAATGGTGCGGCTGTCTCCCGGTTCTCCTTCCCAGATGATGGCGGCTTTATTACGTCTCCAGGTGGTGAGATGTCTGTCAATACAGTTGTAACAAATATTAATCTTGCCGTTGACGAACCATTTAGCAAAGGGGGGCTGCCAGTCAAGAGTCTCTGACCATTTTTCAAACCAATATAGTTCTTTTTCGGCTAATTGGGACCAAAAAGCCTGGGGATCAGCTTTGGCTTTGGCGTAGAGTTGCTGGTATTCTTCAAAGCTTTTAATGGTGGCATTCTGGGCAAATTCGGCACTGGGGGGAAACAGCCGATTTTCCTGTAGGATCGATTCGATCGCTATTTCTGTCATACTGGCAAACGAAATAAATTATCTTGCGATCCAGATTACCTTTTTCGGTTCCCCCCGTAACCCCGGCAAGCAATTCTTTAAGGCTATTTTAGGATTAGCCGAGATGCGACTAGCGATCGCAATTTGGCCCCAAGTGTTACAGAGTTTAAAGTTATGTCACCGATCGAGCGATGAACAGATCGCTGTAAGGTAAACTAACCGATAAACCCGAAATTTAACATGGAGAACACTCGGTAAGGAGTCATAATTCAATGTCTCATAGCGTTAAAATTTACGATACCTGTATCGGTTGCACCCAATGCGTTCGGGCTTGTCCCCTCGACGTGCTGGAAATGGTCCCCTGGGATGGCTGTAAAGCTGCCCAGATTGCCTCCTCTCCCCGCACGGAAGACTGTGTTGGTTGTAAACGTTGCGAAACCGCTTGTCCGACGGATTTCTTAAGCATTCGGGTTTATCTCGGAGCAGAAACCACCCGCAGCATGGGTCTAGCCTACTAGGCCTGGCAATCATTCTGTGTTTAACATTTAGCGAAAACTAATCTTGTTAAGAGGACTAACCAGTCCTCTTTTTTTTGTTATAAGTAGTTGGACAAAAGTAAAATTAACTGTGGGGTAAGGAGTCAGGAGTCAGGAGTCAGGAGTCAGGAGTCAGTGAGAATTGGGGCAATTTACATTTCTTAAGATAGACAAAAGAATTTATGTCCGACTACTTACTCCTGTCGCTAGTTAAAATTTTAGTTAGGTAATTCCCCAAAAAGTTGACGATATTTTTGCAGTTTTGCCTCCATTTCTACTAACTGCTGATTAGCCTGTTCAGCCCGTTGGCGTTCATTTTCAGCCCGTTGGCGTTCATTTTCAGCCCGTTGCTTTTCCTGCTCCAGTAGTTGATTAATTGTGCTGTAGGACGAGAATTGAGTACCATCAGGACGATAAATTTTTAACTCGTCAGTTAAGTCAAAACGAATGCCTAAACGGGGACTCACCCAATTATTAACCTCACTAACACTGTCTAAACTGTCACCAATTCGCTGCCAAGCTTCTAGACTATTATCATCGGGATCATAGACATAGTATTCTTGGACTCCATAGCGATCATAAAATAGCAATTTTTTGGCCATTTCGATGGAGGTGTTACTGGGAGAAAGAATCTCAAAGACGACTTGAGGAGCAAGATTATCTTCTTGCCATTGTTTGTAGGAACCTCGATCGCCTTTCGGTCTGCCAAATACTACCATCGTATCAGGAGCGGCAGCAATTTTCGGCTGGCCTTGCACGGGATACCATAACAGATCCCCCGCTACAAATACCTGGGGATCATCGATATATAACCAGTCGAGATTCTGCTTAATCGTTACTATCCAGTGAAATTGTTTAGTATTATCTGCCATCGGTTTACCGTCGCTCTCAGGATAGATAATCTCGGTTTTGTTAACTTGACTAACCATGGGGAATACCTGCCGAACTCATTGGGCTATTTTTATTATATAATAAACTTGAACTAAGTAAGGAAAAGACCGCTCTTGATTTTAGAACTACAGCAAGTAAATTTAGCTATCCGACGCGGCAGTGCTTATCTGTTAGAAGATATTACTTTTGGCATCAAGCAAGGAGAAAAGTTAGCTATTGTCGGAGCATCTGGGGCAGGAAAAACGACTCTTTTACGATTGTTAAATCGTTTGCAGGAACCCAGCACGGGAAATATTTATTTTCGAGGTAAATCGATTCAGGAAATACCGGTTATTTCCCTGCGACAACAGATAGTTTTATTGCTACAAGAGTCGAAATTATTAGGGATGACTGTTCGAGATGCTCTCGCTTATCCTCTGCAATTAAAAAAACTTACTCCTGCGGAAATTAATCAGAGAATTGACCGTTGGACATCCCTATTAAAAATTCCTGAACAGTGGTTTGAGCGCGGGGAGTTAGAATTATCTTTAGGACAAAGACAATTAGTGGCAATTACCAGAGCTTTGCTGTTAGAACCGAGCATACTGTTATTAGATGAACCTACGTCTGCTCTAGATACAGGCACGGCCAGCAGGTTATTAGAAGTATTAAATAATCAAAGTTCAATGACGATAATTATGGTCAATCATCAACTGGATTTTTTAGAGGAATTTGCCGAGCGAGTCATTTATCTAGAAGCGGGGAAAATTGGTTCAGATTGCCTCGCCCATCAATTAGATTGGTTAGGGCTAAAAACTCAGTTAATTGATTTAGAA
Source organism: Microcystis sp. 0824 (assembly GCF_003112475.1). NCBI lineage: Bacteria > Bacillati > Cyanobacteriota > Cyanophyceae > Chroococcales > Microcystaceae > Microcystis > Microcystis sp. 0824. The sequence goes on from NZ_BDSM01000050.1 coordinate 182,613, forward strand.
AAATCTCGACAAAGTGACAATTGGTAAGATTAACTTAGAATTGCTGCGCCCTCCTGAAAAACTAATAATTCTCCTGCATTAATCGTTGTCCAAACTTCATTATCAGTTAAGGGTGTAGTGGCAATAATTGCCACTTGATCGCCCGGACGAGCTAAAGCTTGAAAATCAACGCTCACATCTTCATCAATTAAATGAGCATGGGCAAAAGGATACTGACGGATTATATAGCTTAATTTTGTCGAACAATGGGCAAAAAAATGTTCACCATCAGATAAAAGATAATTTAAAATGCCTTGACAAGCGATAGAGTTTGTGATATTTTTTAGGACTTGATATAGTTGTTCTAGGGAAGGTTTGCCCTGGGGAAAAGTCTCTCGCAGGGTATTAAGAATTAAACAGAAAGCTCTTTCGGAATCCGTCTCCCCAACCGGTTGATAAAAATCTCCCGCAGCAGGTGAGAAATTTTCTAAATTACCATTATGGGCAAAAACCCAATATTTTCCCCACAATTCCCGCCGAAAAGGATGACAGTTTTCTAGTTTAATTTCTCCCTGGGTAGCTTTGCGAATATGGGCGATAACATTGGTAGAATGGATGGGATAGTTTTTAATTAATTCCGCAATCGGAGAAGCGATCGAGGGTTTAACATCAATAAAAGTTCGACAACCTAAACCCTCAAAAAAAGCGATTCCCCAACCGTCTCGATGTTCGTCGGTTTTCCCTCCCCGCGCACAAAATCCCTCGAAGGAAAAACAGATATCCGTGGGGACATTACAATTCATGCCTAAAAGTTGACACATAGTTGCTTGAGTTTGAATATCAGATGCCAGCAAAATTACTTACTGCCAGCAGCCGTGACAGGAGGCAGGAGAATTTTTTTCAGCTGCCTCTTGCCTATCCTAGCTAAGAAATTAATCTGGCACTACTACTAATTAGCGTTTGCTGAAAAAGTTTCTTGGTGGGTGTGGGGTTTTACCGATTTTCAGAAGGTTTTTAGATTTATAGCGTTTTTCAGTCTGCTGAGGTACAAAAGTTATTGGTTTTAGGCAAAAGGCAAAAGGCAAGAGGCAAAAGGGAAGAAAAATAGGTGTACCTCACTAGCTTAGGAAACGCTATATTCGGCAAATCCTCATTAAATCAACCTCTGAAAGACAAAAAGAGCAAAAAATCAGATTGATAGCGATAAAAAGACAATTTTTTCGCCTAAAAATGTCATTTATTTGCTGTTATTGCATTTTATCTCCCTGCATCCCTGTTTTAAACTCCATGAATCCCAACCGGGCGATCGAGATTAATTTTTTGGCCTGCTTATTGGTTGACACTCCCATCGCGCTTAAGCGAGGGATTCTTGGTTCACTGAGTTTCCTTAATCTGGCAGGACGTATCCAACCAAACCAGAGGGAATCTCTCCCCAAGCGTATTAGTTTCCGTGTGTCCCACGGTACTTAGTCCCTTTTTGAGAATGTTGATAGCGGCGTTAATATCTCTATCTTCTACATAGCCACAATGGGGACAAATATGGGTTCTCGTAGATAGAGATTTAGGGACTTTTTGACCACAATTAGAACAATTTTGACTCGTGTTATGGGGGGCTACTGCTACCGTAGCCTTACCATATTTAAACCCAAAATATTCTAACCATTGCCGAAAAGTTGACCAAGCAACATCATTAATAGATTTAGCTAGTTTAGAGTTTTTTACCATGCTTTGAATATTTAAGTTTTCGTAAGCGATGAAATCGTTAGATTTAATGACGCGCAATGCCTCTTTTTCGACAAAGCCTCTACGTTGCCTACTTATTCTTAAATGTTTTCTTGCATATCTCTTTCTAGCTTTTTGGTAGTTGTTTGATTGGGGTTGACCTTTTCTAAACTTTTTATATTTCTTCCGATTTAGACGATTTAATCTTTTTTCTGCCTTACGATAGTATTGCGGTATCTCTACCGTTTCTCCATCACTGTTAGCATAAAAAACTTTTAAACCTACATCCAATCCCACACATCTTTTAGTTGGTTCTAGGGGTTTAGCATATTCCCGAATATCAACACTTAGACAGAATTGGACATAATAACCATCTGCTCGTTTAACAATCCTAACTCGTTTAATTTGGTCTAGAGGGTAAAAGTTTAAGTCTCTGGTTCCTTTTAGTTTAACCGTCCCAATGTTTTTCTTATCTGTGAAAGTTATTTTCTTTCTATCATCAGATAGTTTCCACCCAGAGTTTTTGTATTCCACAGAACGATTATTTTTCTGAAACTTAGGATAACCTTTTTTACCTTTAACCTTTTTCTTACAATTGTCATAGAAACGGGCAATAGCTGACCAAGCTCGTTCGGCCGATGCTTGTCTGGCCGTAGAATTTAGAGTATCGACAAACTTGAACTGTTTGGCAAGAACCGCACAATATTTATTGAGAGAATATTTATCGATTTTGTCTTCTCTCTTGGCATCCATCCAAAGCCTTAAAGCCTTATTACGGATGAATTGTACTGTACGAATAGCTTCATCAATGGCAGAACACTGACTTGGTTTGACGACTGCTTTCATTTCTAAAACAATCATTGTTTATCGACCTCAAACAACTTATTTTATTCTAACCTGTATAGCACAAATTGTCAAGATTTTAGTTGACATTGAGCTTTTACATTGAGCCTGTCGAAATGTGTCGAAATGTGGACACTGAGCTTTTACATTGAGCCTGTCGAAATGTGTCGAAATGTCGTGCTTCGCTGTTTTATACTGGTCGGGGTTTCATCCCGTCGCTAAAAGCGAGGGTCTTCACCCCGACATCTGTGATAAAATAGGAAGCTGGGCCATCTAATCAAATCTGTATCCTTAAGGCTATGACAACTATTTCTCGATCGATCCCCCAATCACCCACTAAATCCTCGTCTATCGGCGGCTGGCGCGGTTTGATCGAAGAATATCGCCAATTTCTGCCCGTAAGCAGTAAAACCCCTGTAATTACCCTCCTAGAAGGCAATACACCCCTGATCGCCGCCCCCTATCTCTCAGCACAAATCGGGCGCGATGTCAAGGTTTTTGTCAAATATGATGGTTTAAATCCCACCGGCAGCTTTAAAGACCGAGGCATGACCATGGCCATCTCGAAAGCTAAAGAAGAAGGGGCAAAAGCGGTGATTTGTGCCAGTACCGGCAACACCTCGGCGGCGGCGGCAGCCTATGCAAGAAGGGCCGGGATGCGGGCCTTTGTGATTATCCCCGACGGTTATGTGGCCTTAGGAAAATTAGCCCAGGCTTTATTGTACGGGGCCGAAGTCATCGCTATTAATGGCAACTTCGATGATGCCCTCAAGATTGTCCGCCAACTATCAGAAAATTATCCCGTAACTTTAGTCAATTCCGTCAATCCCTACCGTTTAGAGGGTCAAAAAACCGCCGCTTTCGAGATTGTCGATGTCTTGGGTAATGCCCCCGACTGGTTATGTATTCCCGTGGGTAACGCGGGCAATATTAGCGCCTATTGGATGGGATTCTGTCAGTATCACCAGATAGGTAAATGTGACCGACTGCCGAAGATGATGGGTTTTCAGGCCGCCGGGGCCGCCCCTTTTATCTCTAAACAACCGGTTGACCATCCCGAAACCCTAGCCACGGCTATCCGTATCGGCAACCCCGCTAACTGGGAAAAAGCTTGGGCCGCTAGTCACGCTAGTCAAGGGCAATTTCACGCGGTCAGCGATGAGGAAATATTGGCAGCCTATCGGATTTTAGGGGGCCAAGAGGGGGTTTTCTGTGAACCAGCCAGCGCCGCTTCCGTGGCAGGATTGTTAAAAGTGCATCAACAGGTTCCCGATGGGTCCACCGTAGTGTGTGTTTTAACGGGAAATGGACTAAAAGACCCAGATTCGGCGGTAAAATACAGCAATAACCAACTAAAATCTGGGATTGCTCCCGAATTAACCCAAGTGGCTCAAATTATGGGCTTCTAAGCTAACGTTAATTCGGGTTAAGTAGTGCTTCTATAAAACTCCCTTAGAACTGGGAATTATACCGGCGCGACGGGGATCGATCGCTATGGCCATACTCATCGCCCGGGCAAAAGCCTTAAAAGTAGCCTCAATAATATGATGGGAATTAATCCCGTCTAATTGGCGAATATGTAGGGTCATTTGACTGTGATTGACCAAAGCAACAAAAAATTCCCGCACTAGCTGAGTATCGTAGGTTCCCACTCTTTGGGTGGGAATTTCTAGACCATAACTGAGGTGGGGGCGACCGGAAAAATCGAGGGCAACTTGCACCAAAGCTTCATCGAGAGGGGCGACAAAATGTCCGAAACGGACGATGCCTTTTTTGTCTCCCAAAGCTTGCAGTAAAGCTTGTCCGAGGGTGATTCCCACGTCTTCATTGGTGTGATGGTCATCAATTTCTAGATCTCCGGTGGCGCGCACATCGAGATCGATCGCAGCGTGGGAGGCGATTTGCTGCAACATATGATCGAGAAAGGGAATTCCTGTCTGGGCGCGACAATTGCCGCTACCATCAAGATCGATCGTCACCTGGACATCGGTTTCTTTGGTAGTACGACTAACCGAGATGCGACGGCAAGGTGAGACAAAAGAATCGGGTATCTGGGAAGTGGAAATCATTTAAGTAGGGTTTGCGGCAAAAAGTTTGTTGGTGGGGTTAGGAGTCAGGAGTCAGGAGTCAGGAGTCAGTAGCCTGGAGTTTTTTTCAGTAATCAGTGAACTTAAAACTCACATCTGATAACTGATAACTGATAACTGATAACTGATAACTGATAACTGATAACTGAAAAGGCCTAACTTTCTGGTTCAGTTTTAGCTTCCGCCGGCGGACCGGGGGGCAAAGCTTCCTCGCTCAGGGGTTGAGGATTTTGGCTAGTGGGGGGACTAGGGGGGGAAACCTCCGGCTGATTGAGAGCGGGGGTTTGGGGAGGAGCTTCTGGGGCTTTTTCCTCGATTATCGCATCTTTGGGCGGTTCTGGCTGGGTTGGGGCTGGATTTGGCCCTGTGGTTGCAGGCGGCTTGACGTTATCCGGTTGGGGACTAACGGCGGGTTGCGGGGTTTGATTGGGACGAAGCGGGGTTTCAATTGCCGGCGTTGCGGGGGCGGAGTTACGGGTGTTGAGGTTACTACCCTCCGGTTTTGGGGGATTAGCGATCGCACCTCGGCACACTTCTGGGTTAGGGGCAAAACTGACTCGCACCTGATAGATTCTCGACTCACCACTGGGATTATTAAAACGAGTTGAGCGCACTTCCCCAGCCCCCTGTTGATTGAAAATCGGGAAGCCGGCACTTTTAATTAACTGGGGTTCACTGCTGAGGCGGCCTTGACCATCCACCGTCACCCCATAAACCGCCGTCCCCGCTAATTGACGGGAACAAGCCGTGGCGGGATAGTTACCAGTCAAATTGACGGTAGTTATGCCTCCGCTACCCTGATTGGGCTGATTTAGTTCATTTAAGGCGTTAGGATTGGTTTTTTGGACTCTGGCCAGCCAATCCACCTGATTTCTCATGGCCTCCTCGTTACTGGTATTGCTTTTATCCGCCTCCAGGGAGCGCAAACGTTCCCGCATTTCCCACATTAATTGTTGACGACGCTGTTCATCAATGGGCGATTGACCATTCGGCTCCGGCCTGCGGGCCAAGGAATTGTTTAATTGTTCCTGCGCCTGTTGCGATGCACTACGAGGGGAATTTCGCAATCTATCTAAAGTTAGATTATCTTGGTAGGGATCGAAGTAAGGCGGTACCAGCTGGTTATTAGTCTCCCTAGTCAGATTATTATTGTCCGGCAGGGTGGGAACAGCAGGAGGACTGGGTAAACTGGGGGTAGAAGTGGGAAAATTGCGAGGAATCGGTAATCTACCCAGGGAGGGGATAGATGCCACGGGAGGAGAATAGACATTGACGGAGGGTAAAGAGGAGAGGGGAGGTAAAGCAGGTAAGGAAGGTAAGGGGGGAAGGGAAGAAACCGAGGGTAAAGGAGGTAAGGTGCTGTTATGGATACCATCCATGGGGGGGAGAGGAGGCAAAGAGGAAGAGGACGAATTGGGGTTAGGCAGTTCCGGTAAGCTGGACAGGGAGGGGTCGAGATTGGGAAGACGTGACTGCTCTAGAGAGTTCAATTCAATCAGATTGACGTTGCGTAATTCCTTTTTTGGCTCCTGCGCTGGATTATTGAGGAAATTAGGTAAGATAATCGCTAAAATTAGGCCATGAATACCAAGAGAAGCGGCGAACGAGAGATTATTAGAGTTAATTAGTTTATTTTCTTCGGTTTCTAGACCAAAATAGGAGGATGTCATAATCTAGTTAATTGAGCAGAGCCTGGAGGGGGAAAGTTAACTCTATTCTAATCGTCAGGGCGATTTTTTTTTCTTGAGGGCGGGGAATTCATCGGCACTCTTGCACTCTTGCACTCTTGCAAAAGTATGGTGAATTTGTCTCCTGTCGACCGTCTCCTTCCCTACTTAGACTGTGAGCGAGCCACAGCTTTTAATTTGGGATACAATTCCGAAGGGTCTAACAAAGGGGTAAACTCATCGATTACCGGTTTAAAATTAGCCTGGAAATTCTCCCTAGTGCCATGACCGTTAGGCGATTTAGGCAATGATTCTAATTCAGGGAATTTGGGCGTTTCCGGGGTTAACTGCGAGAATAATTCCTCCACATCACTCATACCTTTGCGAGGATCATCAAAAAGAGAAGTTTCTAAGTTTAGTAAAGAATCTTCACTTGTGGCTTCCCCTCGTGGCTCTGGATAAGGCCGCTCAAGGGTGGTAGAAAGTATATTTATCTTTTCCTGTTTAGGGATAAATACCGTTTTTTTGCCATTTAACTGGGAATCTGGCAGATTTTTACAAACCAAGCGCTCGAATTCCCCCGTAAAATGGAAGGTAGGATGGCCGCGACGGTGCCAAATTTTGAGGATTTCCTCCACCGAAATGACTTTGTAACGTCCCTGATAGAGTGCCTCTAAAATCGCCATGCGAATCCAATTTAGTGAATAGATGGGCAACCAGCGCTCGATTAATTCTTGCGCTTTATATCCTCTCATTTCAAATCGATATTGGTTGAGTATAGTCGCTATCTGCATGAGGTTGATCTCTGGGTTAATCTCTGCCATAGAATTTACAAAGACAGTGAGCGCAATCGTGATGGCTACTAGGCACTCTATATATTAAGATTCTATTCAGATTTTTCCTAGTGGTTTTTCCCTATTCTCCCCACACTTACCCTTTCGGGTATCTTCGCTCAAGACAAGTTGACTCCCTAAAATCGGGTTCCCTTTTGGTGGCAATTTATCCCCCGCTAACTCCTGTACGGTTTAACGGGACTCCTCTGGCCACCTTAAGATAGTTTTTGTCTTTTCCTTGATTCGGTTGACCCAGTTTACACCTCTTTCTTACCACAACCTGAGTAATTTGTCAATCAAAAAGCAGAATTTCCTCAATCAACCCAGAGGAGATAGAACTATAGCACTACCCTGACAGCCTACCCGATCGAGGTTTTCTGAGTCTCCAGAAATTTTTTGTTAAAACTTGCAACATAACTTAACAATATGTTACACTTCTTAACATAAGCATACAAAAGGAGCCTCCCCATGACTGCCCGCGGCTACACCACCGAAGAACAAGGAAGACTGAATAATTTTGCTGTTGAACCGAAAATGTACGTTGATAGTTCCAGCGGTCTCGGTTTTACCAAAAAAGCTGAAAAATTGAATGGCAGACTAGCCATGATTGGCTTTGTCTCTCTTTTAGCCATTGAAGTTTTAACTGGTAAAGGAATCATTGCTTGGATTACCAGTCTCTAAGAATTAACAATCCCGTCGCGCTGTTCGGGGAGTTCAGTCCCCGTCCTAGCGGGTTGGTTTAGACCGTGTAAATGCCCTCAAAAACAGCTTTAGCAGGACCTGTCATGTAAACCCGGTTATCGGTGTCCGACCAGTGAATCTGAAGACAACCACCGGGGAGTTCCACGGTACAACGGCGATCGCATTTGCCCGTCAACAAGGCCGCCACCACCACAGCACAAGCACCTGTCCCACAAGCGAGCGTAATTCCCGCTCCTCTTTCCCAGACACGCATCTTCATATAATCCGGTGCGATTACCTCCACGAACTCCACATTAGTCCGTTGGGGAAAAACTGGATGATGCTCGAATTTTGGCCCGATAGTTTCTAGGGGAATAGAGGCCAGATCATCCACAAAAGTGACACAGTGGGGATTACCCATACTAACGCAAGTAACTAACCAATCTTTACCCTCCACCTCTAGGGGAACCGCGAGGACTTTTTCTGACCCCTTGACTAAAGTGGTGGGGATTTCGCTGCCGAGGAGTTGCGGCGGTCCCATATCGACCGTTACCTGTTCATTGGCTTCTAAACGAGGAATAATCGTTCCTGCTAGAGTATGAATGCGATAGGTGCGGCCAATGGCGTTGTTAGCCTCTAAACGGGCGATAAATTGGGCTAGACAGCGAATACCGTTACCACACATCTCCGGTTCTGAACCATCAGAGTTAAAAATTCTCATGGTGTAGTCGGTTGCTGCCTGGCCGGGAAGTGCAAAAATCACGCCATCGGCGCCGATACCAAAATGTCGATCGCACATAGCCACGGCCATTTCCGCTGTGATCAGGGGTTCGGGACTGTGACGGTTATCTATCAAAATAAAATCATTGCCCAGGCCTTGATATTTGGTGAAGGGGATTTTCATGGTCAATAAAAGCTGCTCAACAGGAATAATAGAGGATGAACACCTCATCGATAAACTCATTATGTCTCAATTTGATCCTGGTCTGCCGAGTATTAAACAAGTACAGAGCTATATTCAAGAGAAACGGGAAGTAGAAATTAAGTTAAGCACCGATGATCTCCTCGTTGGTCGCATCCTTTGGCAAGATGCTAACTGTCTATACCTAGTTGATCACTACGATAAACCCACTTTAATTTGGCAACAGTCTCTAGTTTATTTAAGACCTAAAGCCTAGGAGGAAATCAGACCCATCAAAAATTCATTATCCACATCTAGACTTTTATCCCAATATTCCTGTCTTAATTTTTGCACTCTTTCTGTTGCTTTTGCGGATGGGTGCAGAGTTTTTTTGCAGTTTATTCTCATTAGCTATCGATAATATTCTACTTCATCTTTATTTTAAGCTTTTATACTAGAAAATAGCGATAAATAGACGATTATTATAGCTAGTCAAGCTTACTTTCTCCTTCTTTTAGCAGAGGTATCGAGTTTTCTGTCGTCAAAATGTCAGGAATATCACTTAAACTGGCAGTTTGATAAACCTGTTCATTTCTAGCAAATAAATTGCTCATATCTTGAGAATAATTAGAAGCGATCGATAATAAAGCTCCAGCAAAAATATAGAGAGGTAAAGGTAAAATAAAACCCTTGGCCCACTGATAAAATTCCACCAACAAAAATAACACAATACAACCCACAACCCAAACTTTCATCGCACTTTTTCCCCCTATTTTTACGAGAAAAGGTGAGCAAAAAGCCCACCTTTTATTTAACTAATTCCAGTGAGAAGTTATTCAATCACGGGAGCGATTAACTCACGTCTTTCACCGGAAATAACTTTCACCTTACCTTCCTCATCGATATCGACCATGGCCGTATCCCCATCAGAAACCCGTCCTGAGAGAATTTCCTCAGCCAGAACATCTTCCAACAGACGCATAATCGCACGACGCAAGGGACGAGCGCCGTAGGCCGGATTATAACCCTCCTCGATCAAGCGTTCTTTAAACTTATCGGTGACAGACAAAGTAATATTTTGTTCTGTCAGACGTTTAAACACATCCTTGAGCAGGATTTCGGCGATTTCCTTGACTTCTTCCTTATTGAGTTGACGGAAGACAATAATCTCATCGAGACGGTTGAGGAATTCTGGACGGAAATACTGTTTTAATTCCTCATTAACCAGCGATCGAATGCGATTATACTGGGCCTCGGCTTGATTATCGGCAAACTCGAAACCTAAACCACCGCCACCCTTCTCGATCACTTTAGAACCGATGTTCGAGGTCATGATCAACAGGGTATTTTTAAAGTCCACCGTGCGACCTTTGGCATCGGTCAAACGTCCATCTTCAAGGATTTGCAGAAGCATATTGAAGACATCGGGGTGAGCCTTTTCGATTTCGTCGAATAGCACCACCGTATAAGGACGACGACGCACCGCTTCCGTTAATTGTCCCCCTTCGTTGTAACCAACGTAACCCGGAGGCGAACCGATTAACTTAGAAACCGTGTGCCGTTCCATGTATTCCGACATATCGAGACGGATCATCGCATCTTCCGAACCGAAGAAATAAGCGGCCAGAGCCTTAGTTAACTCGGTTTTACCTACCCCCGTTGGACCAGAGAAGATAAAGGAAGCAATGGGACGGTTGGGATTTTTTAGACCGACGCGAGCGCGACGAATGGCGCGAGACACCGCTTTAACTGCGTCCTCTTGACCGATGAGACGCTGATGTAGGGTATCTTCCATGTGCAGCAGTTTCTCGGATTCGGTTTCGGTCAGTTTATTGACGGGAACCCCAGTCCAAGAAGCGACGATGTGAGCGATTTCCTCCGCATCCACAAAGGGTTCATCGTTGCCATCTTCGCCTTTTTTGGTGGAAGCGAGATTCCGGATCTGGGTTTTGATTTCCATTTCCCGATCACGCAATTCCCCAGCTTTCTCGAAGTCTTGACCGCGCACCGCGTCATCTTTTTGTTTGAGAATTTGCCGCAGTTCTTTGTCTAATTCCTTGGCTGCTGGGGGCAATTGGGAATTAATCAAGCGCACTCTCGAACCAGCTTCATCGATTAAATCGATCGCCTTGTCCGGTAAAAAGCGATCGCTAATGTAGCGATCGGACAATTTCGCCGCCGCTTCCAGGGCCTCATCTAAGATTTTTAATTTATGGTGCTGTTCGTAGCGTTCCCGGAGACCGTAGAGAATTTCGATCGTTTCTTCTACGGAGGGTTCACCGACCATAACCGGTTGAAAACGTCTTTCTAGAGCCGCATCCCGTTCGATATGTTTGCGATACTCATCCAAGGTCGTCGCGCCGATACATTGCAGTTCTCCCCGGGCCAAAGCCGGTTTGAGGATATTGGCCGCATCGATCGCCCCTTCGGCTGCCCCGGCACCGATGAGAGTGTGAACTTCATCGATTACAAGGATGACGTTACCCGCTTGGCGAATTTCGTCCATGATTTTTTTGAGGCGTTCCTCAAATTCGCCGCGATATTTGGTTCCCGCCACTAACAAGCCGATATCGAGGGTGACAACCCGTTTTTCTTCGAGAATGTCGGGAATATCTTTGTTGGCGATGCGTTGGGCCAATCCTTCTGCGATCGCTGTTTTACCGACCCCCGGTTCCCCGATCAGGACTGGGTTATTTTTGGTACGACGACCGAGAATTTGGATAACGCGCTCGATTTCCTTTTGTCGGCCGACCACGGGATCGAGTTTACCCTCGCTGGCCATTTGGGTGAGATTGGAACCGAATTCATCAAGAGTGGGGGTTTTAGTGCGACCTTGGGAAGATGAACCGGCGGCCACTTCGGCGGTTTCCCCTAACATTCTGATTACTTGGGTGCGAACTTTCGAGAGATCCACGCCGAGATTTTCCAGAACCCTAGCGGCCACACCTTCCCCTTCGCGAATTAGTCCTAAAAGGAGGTGTTCTGTGCCAATATAGTTATGGCCCAGTTGACGGGCTTCTTCGAGGGAGAGTTCTAAAACTCTTTTGGCTCTGGGGGTGAAGGGAATTTCCACGGCTACGAATCCGGAACCGCGACCGATGATTTTCTCCACCTCCACGCGCGCATCTTTGAGATTGACACCCATGGACTTGAGGACTTTGGCGGCAACTCCCGTTCCCTCTCCAATTAGTCCTAGTAAAATCTGCTCTGTTCCCACGAAGTTATGGCCAAGGCGGCGGGCTTCTTCTTGGGCGAGCATGATTACTTTAATGGCTTTTTCCGTAAATCTTTCAAACATAGCCTATCCATCACCTACACAAGCGACCCTAGATATGCTGATTTTAGCACGGCTTTTTAGTTTAGCCGTCTTTCAGTGATCAGTTATTGGGGAGCGGCTATTAGTTATAGTGGTTGTAGCTCTGAAGATTTTTTCTGGGGTCAATGGCTCTTAGCTGACTTGCGGAGATGCCCAGAATCTCCCGGATTATGGTTTTAGCCCCCCGGAAACCTGCCGATACATTGTTCACCGTTGCATAATCCCCTAGGGTCGTGGTCATCCCCATCCCTCGATCGCTTGACTATCGATCGCCCATTTTCAGGTCAAAACTCGAAGTATAAGCAGATTAAATATTACTACCTATTGACAAATTAGTATATGTGTTGTATATCGGGGTAATATGCAGAAAGTTGACCCATATCGTTGCTCTGGAAATTGTTATGCAGAAAGTTGACCTATAATATGTAGTTAGACAGAATAAAATAAGCTATTTAAATATGTTCGGTAAATAAGTACATGAATATCAGTGCGTCCATCATCGACCAACGCTTAGTATCAGTTAGCAACGACATTCGTCAAAAAGCTTCTGAAGAACTACGAATCACAGATGAAGGCCGGCTTAAGTCTTTGGCTTTTGTATATCTGTGCGTTAAAACCATTTTAGATTTAGATGGAGATGATGTTTTTGATTGCTTAACAGAAGGAGGTGGTGACTTTGGAGTAGATGCTATACATATCTCAGAAGAATATGACGGTGAATTTACAGTTAGTTTATTTCAGGCAAAATATAAGAACAACCTAGAAGGAAAATCTGAATTTCCTGAAGGAGGTATAGAAAGTTTAATAAACGCAATTAATTACTTATTTAATCCAGCAGCTAAACTAGAACATATTAATCAACGACTGCTTGTGAAAGTGGAAGAAGCTCGTAGCCTAATCCGAGATGGCTATATTCCCCAAGTTCGGACAATAGCTTGCAACAATGGGCGGAAATGGAATTTATCTGCTCAAGAGGCTATTGACCGTACTGAGTTTGGAGATCAGGTGACATGGGAATATGTTAATCACGAGCGTTTAGTCAAAATTCTTCAAGCTTCTAAACCCGTAAAAGATACTTTGCAGCTAAGTGGCAAAGCTATTGTGGAAGATATGGAGTTTAGCCGAGTACTGTTGGGTAGAATTTCGGTGACAGAAATTGCCACACTTATAGATCGACATGGAGAACGTTTATTAGAGCGCAATATTCGTCGCTACTTGGGTTTACAAGGAAATCGCGTCAATGAGGGTATCCGTCATACTTTAACTAGCGATGAAAAAAACAATTTTTACTTTTATAATAACGGAGTCACGTTGACTTGTGATAGTTTCTCATACAACGCATTGCAACATGGTGATTACAAAGTGCGTGTTGATAATTTACAAATCATTAACGGTGGTCAAACATGTATGACCATATTTAAAACCTTGCAACAACCCGATTTAATTCATCAAAATGCCCAAGCTTTTGTTCTTTTAAGACTCTATCAATTGCCTAGTGAAAATGAAAGTTTAGTTCAAAGAATTACCTACGCAACCAATAGCCAAAATCCAGTAGATCTCAAAGATTTACGTGCTAATGATGAGCGCCAGAAAAGATTGGAATTGGATATTCAGGAATTAGGATTTAACTACAGGTTTAAACGTTCCGATACTAGCATTCGATCTATTGATATTACTTCAGGAGTAGCCGCTGAGGCAGTATTATCCGTCTGGCGAAGAAAACCTCATCAAGCAAAGTTTTTCTCTCGTGAACATTTTGGGAAACTGTATGATACAATCTTTACTGACCAATTAAATGGAGCGCAAATCGTAATAGCTGTTCAGCTTTACAGAATTGCAGAAAACCGCCGCAAAAGACCTGAGTCTACTGACCCAGATTTTGTCCGCTATGCTTCCTGCTTTATTGCAATGCAGATGGGACAAAAACTTTTGGCTGATATGAAAGTTCAGATGAAAGATATTAGTCATCAAAATTTTCAATCAGCCCAAATGCTTATTGATCAAAATGGGGAGAGTTACTTTAATGCTTCATTACAGGATATTAAACAGGCACTTCAGGATCTTTATGGAGAACAAGAGATTTCCTTGCAGCAGCTATCTGCAACATTTCGACGTGGTGATTTAATAAGTAGACTTCAATGAATCAAATCGGTTCAATAATTCGACTTCTTTTCTTGCAAACTCGCTTAACCTAACTTCACCGTTAGCTGAAATATTGGTGAATTTTCAAAGTTGCCTGTTGCTGTGTAACTTCACAGATTAATATAGTGCGATGCCAAAGGCACTGCGTAGCAGAGCGCAATCTTGTAGGGTGCGTTCCCTAAAACAACTTCTACCGCTCCACCAATAGATTTTTGGGGAACGCACCATGCACATTGATTGAAACTGTGAGTCTAAGTGCGATGCCGCTCTTGTGGACCCAGTTGGGGAATGTTAGCGAAGATTCCCAATGTTTAGGTTAAAATAGAAGGGCAAAAGTTGCAACGGGGTCAGGACAATGACAGTTAATCAACTCCGCTACAGCAAAGAAGAATTCGCCCGACGTGGTAATGAGATTTATCAATCTCAGGTGCGCCCCCAAGTCGAGGAGGGCAATCATGGGAAGATTGTAGCCATAGATATCGAAACAGGTGCTTTTGAGCTTGCCAATGACACAATAACTGCTTCTAATCGATTGCTTGAACGAAACCCTGATGCTCAAATCTGGCGTGTCCGAATTGGAAATAAAGGCGTTCACCGCTTTGGCGTAGGTCGTCTGCTTTAACTTTATGATGAACGGAATTGTTGATCAAAACTGCGAGGCAACGCTTCGGTTAGTCGTAAGCAATGAGAGTAAACAGAGGCAGGTAATTGATGCTGTTATTGATACAGGGTTCACAGGCTTTTTGACCTTACCTCTGACAGTAATCAGTTATCATTAAGAAAACGCTGGATCGTTAACCTAACAGAATTAACCCCACAATCCCACCCGAAAAGCTTGAAAAACAGGGAACCGGTTATGCCAACCACCTACGATTGCGATTTAATTCTCTGGGCCCGGGATACGGCTCAACTTTTGCGGGAACAACGCTGGGATGCCATTGACTGGGAGCATTTAATCGAGGAAATCGAGGATTTGGGGAAAAGTGAACGCAGTGCGATTGGTTCTCAAATGGAGCGAATTTTGCTTCATCTGCTCAAGTGGCAATATCAACCCCAACGGCACTCCGATAGTTGGCTGGATTCCATCAATGATGGGCGATCGCAAATTCGTCGCAAATTAGAGGATAGTCCCAGTTTACGCGGTTATCCCGCGCAAATTTTGGATAAGGAATATACCAGAGCGCGTCGAGAAGCCGCCAGACAAACGGGTTTAATCCTTAGCATTTTTCCAGAGTTTTGTCCCTATACTATCGCGCAGGTGATCGAAGATTGGTTGCCCCAGTGATAGCCTTGATTAAAGGTTAAATAATATCAGCCAGACCGGGAAACTATCTGATCAAATTAGTCCCCCCAGAGAACCTCCTTGAGCCACATAGCACATTTTTCTTTTTTTGTCAAATTTTATGTTAAGAAAGATGTAACTAATGGATAGGGGGATGACCAAAGATTAACCGTCTTCGTATTCGGGGATTCTTTCCTTTTTCTTCTCGGTGATATTGATGCGGGGGGGATTGTAATCTGGTTCCACGTCATCATCCCACATATCATCCTCGGCCTTATCTTCGTAATCGTCGTACTGAGGACGAGAAAAGCTTTCTGCGCGTTCTGAGCGCGCTTCTCCCCAGTTATCTTCTTCTTCCTCGTATTCTTCCTCATAATAACGAGCTTCGGCCCGTTTTTGCGGTGGGGGAGTGGCACGCAGGGGTTCTTTTTCCCATTCGTCTTCACTCCAGCGTTCTTCAACGGGTTTAGCGGCCTCCACGGGGGTGCGGAGGGGAATGCCCGTACCTAACTGATTTTCTGGACGAGCAGCGGGGGTATAATAAGCTTCTTCTTCTTCTCTTTCCCAGGGGGGACGACCAATACCCAAACGTTCCAAAACCCCCACACTAACTTGGGTGAGACGTTCCTCGGCCCCTTCAAAGACGATTAAGCGATTCGGACCGCTGCTAACCACTTCTTCAATGGAAATTTCGTAGGTACTGATCAATTGTTCGGGGATCAGAGGCAATCCCAGGGAAGCGATGATAATGGAATGTAATTGACCACTAAGGGGATCAAATTGATAATCGCGGACTTTGCCTAAAGGTTCGCCGGTTTCCGTGATCACGTCACTACCGATTAAGGGAGTATAAGCATCGATATCGACGGATTCCAAGACGTTATCATCTTCAACGAGAACCACGTCTCCCGTCTGACTGATACTCGATAAATACATATATTGAGGCATTCCCGACAGGGAGAGGATATTATCGCGGAGTCCCAGGGCAACCACTTCTCGTTGATCGATATCTACTAGGATATCTTTAACAACGCCGAGTTTTTTGCCTGTATTGCGAGTGATAACCTGTGTATTTAAAAATTCTGAACGTAAGCGACTATTCTCTGTGATCATTTTTTCCTATGGGTAGGCGTTAGGTCGTGGGAATACGAATTATTGTAGGCTTAATATATAGGGCGAGATCGGGGGTTAATTTACCGATATTAGCTTAGATCTTAAAGTTCCCTGAGATTAACACTTTTTTTGGCCTTGTTTGGGCGATAGTTTGGGGTGATAGATAGGGTTAAACCCATTTTAGCTAATTCTTTACATTTTTTTAGTAACAACAAAGCAGGAGCTAGAGAGAAACTCCCTAGGCTCCTGCTGTCTAGATTCTGATTACATAGTTAAAGACTGCACCTCAGTTTCGATCAGTTTCGCTAAGTCTTGCAGGAAGGAGGCCGCATCGGCCCCGTAGATGACTCGGTGGTCACTGGTGAGATTAACCGTCATCTGTTTTTGCACTCCGAATAAACCATCTTTATTGACGACGATTTGGGGACGGGAAGCACCCACGGCTAGGATTGCGCCTTGGTTGGGGGGTAAGATAGCGGTAAAGCGATCGACTCCGAACATTCCCAGATTAGAAATGGTAAAAGTACCGCTATTATATTCTTCTGGTTGCAGTTGTTTACTGCGGGCGCGATCAACTAAATCTTTCCAACTGCGGGAGAGGGAATAGATATCCATCTGGTTAGCAGAGCGCAAAACCGGCGTAATTAAGCCACCATCGGGCATAGCCACGGCTACGGCCACGTTAATCGCCCCGTGGTATTGAATTCCTGCGTCGCTATAGCAGGCATTAACTATAGGATGTTTAGCGAGGGTGTTGGCCACCGCTTTTGCTAACAGGGCCGTCATGGTGACACCCTTGGATTTTAGCTGTTGATAGAGTTGATCCAGTGGGTCGGTGGTGATAGTGTAGCCCACTTGGAAGGTGGGAACCTGTAGGCTAACCGACATATTCTGGGCAACGGCTTTTTGCAGAGTGGTGAGGGGAACAGTCCGACCGACCGGGGCGCTGGTTGGAATCGGGGCTTTAGGAGCCGCTACAGGCACGCTGACGGGTTGCGGGGGAGTAATGACGGGAGCGGGGGCGGTGCTGACTTTTCCTGTCGCTTTTTCTACGTCTTCGGCGGTAATTCGTCCGTGGGGACCGCTACCCACTAGGGTTTTCATATCTACCTTTAATTCTTTAGCCAGTTTTTTGGCCCTGGGAGAGGCGACTAAACGACCATTATCTTTAACGGCGGCGACGGGGATCGAAACGGGAGGCGGAGCGATTTCTGGGGTTTCTACGGGCTTGCTAGGGGCGACTGCGGCGGTTTTTCCCTGAGCTTTGGCCAGTTCAATTTCCTCTTCAGTTTCGGCAATATAGGCGATCGCTTCCCCCACGGGCGCTTCTTGGCCAGCTTCGACTAAAATTACAGCGAGATAGCCATCATAAAACGATTCCACGTCCATGTCGGCTTTGTCGGATTCGACCACTAACACCGTTTCCCCTTTGCTGACTTTTTCCCCGGGGGACTTCACCCAAGAAACTATTTTTCCTTCGGTCATGGTGGAACTGAGCGCGGGCATGAAGATATCTCGAATCATGGTGGAGTGCTTCTATCTCTAATGTTTTGAGCCATAGGGCATTTTACCACAGTTGATGGGGTTGGGGGTGTGGGGAAGTGGGGTGTGGGAATTATAAATTATGAATTATGAATTATGAATTGGGGTGTGGGGTGTGGGGAGAATAAATAAAATAATCTCCTATCTCCTGACTTCTGACTCCTGACGACCGCCTCCTGACTCCTGACTCCCGAATACTGATAACTGGTGACAGAGAGAAAAAGAGAAGGGAAAACGGCCCCTTCTCTGCCGTATCTAGACAAAAATTGTTCTAGTTGCCAATATGGACGGGTTGTGCTTGCAGAGATTCGACTAAACCGCGCACGGCTGCCACCATAGCTACTTCATTATCCAATTGATTGATCGCCGAACCAACACCGATACCGGCCGCTCCAGCAGCGATCGCCATAGGAGCGGTGACAATCGATAAACCGGAAGCGCAGAGGACGGGAACCTTCACCGCGTGGGAAATAGCGTGGGCTGCCGCTAAAGTCGGGGCAGCTTTTTCAATCAGTCCCAAAATACCGGCGTGACGGGGTTGACTGCTAGTGCCGCCTTCGGTTTGAATAATATCGGCACCCTGACTAACTAAAGCTTCCGCTAGTCTCACCTGTTCATCGAGGGGTAGGAAATGGGGAACTGTCACAGACAGGGTAATTTCGGGCAGTAAGTCGCGAGTTTGACGGGTGAGGGCTAAAACTTCCGCCGCTTCAAAAATGCGTCCTTGGGCATAAAAACTATCGAAATTACCAATCTCAATTAAATCGGCTCCCGCGTCCACTGCCATCACCAACAATTCTGGCTCGACGGCCGATACACAGACGGGCAAATTTGTCAAGGCTTTTACCGCCCGAATTAGGTCAGCATTAGCGGCAATATCGACAAAAGTTGCTCCTCCGGCTGTAGCGGCTTTAACTACTGAGAGAACCTGCGAGCGATCGAAATTATTTAACCCACTGATCACTTTCAGGGCATGACGACGGGCGAAGGCTTGCTGTAAGGCAAAATTGATCATTAATCTACACCTATCTGGAATTCTCAAAAAACATTTTCCCACCTTCTCGCCGATAAGAGGGTGGGATTTGAGAATTCTTAGGGAAATTTTCTTTAATTTAGGTGTTGATTCTCTTGGTTTTTGCGCTTGAGGTTTTGCAGTTGTTGTAGCAGTACCTCGATTTCCGCTTCTAGATGCAGGTATTTCACCTGTTGGTCAGCTTGGTAGGTGGTGCGAATCTGTTTCATGGCGGAGGATTCCTTAGTTAGTACAGTTGTCATAGCGGTATCTATAGAGTGCTGATTATGTTTAATTGTTTCAATTTGTATATAGTACCTTAACAATGTCTTAAAGAAAACCTTTTTATGGTAGTTTCTCAACTGGCACAGGATGAAAGAGGGGAAAAATTCTTGCAACCAAAGGGATCGGAGTGCGATATACTCAGTCGCGAACGATATTGGCAAGCATGACCATGGTAGCGGTAGCAATTTTAGCGGCGGGTAAGGGAACCCGAATGAAGTCCAGCCTTCCAAAAGTTTTACATCCCCTCGGCAGTCGATCGCTAGTGGAACGGGTGCTTAATGTCAGCGAATCCTTACATCCCAGGCGAAAACTGGTGATTATCGGTTATCAGGGAGAACAGGTGCGAAATACTCTACAGCATCTTGAGGATATCGAATTTGTCGAACAAAAGGAACAGTTAGGCACTGGCCATGCTATTCAGCAGTTAATCCCCCATTTAGAGGACTTTCAGGGGGATTTGTTGGTCTTAAATGGTGATGTTCCCCTGTTGCGTCCCGAAACCTTGCAAAATCTTCTCCAGATTCATAAAAACCATGGTAACGCTGCCACCCTCTTAACTGCTAACCTCCCTAACCCGAAAGGTTACGGTCGAGTTTTTTGTGATGGCAATAATCTCGTTAAGCAGATTGTGGAAGAAAGAGACTGTACCGATGCCCAACGACAAAACCACCGGGTTAATGGGGGTATATACTGCTTTAATTGGTCAAAATTAGCGGTGATACTGCCTAATTTAACGCCCAATAACGATCAGGGTGAATATTACCTCACGGATGTGGTCAATTTTCTCGATCCTGTCATGGCTGTGGATGTGGAGGACTGTTTAGAAATTAGCGGCATTAACGATCGCAAACAATTGGCCGCCGCCTATGATATCCTGCAAACTAGAGTCAAAGATGATTGGATGGCCGCCGGAGTCACCATAATTGACCCCGATAGTGTCACCATTGAGGATACTGTCACCCTCAGTGCCGATGTGATTATTGAACCCCAAACCCATCTGCGCGGTGAGACGATAATCGCTTCTGGTTGTCGTATAGGTCCGGGGAGTTTAATCGAAAATAGTCGCATAGGCAGCGATGTAACCGTCTTATTTTCGGTTATTTCTGATAGTCAGGTGGATTCTGGTTGTCGCATCGGTCCCTATGCTCATTTGCGCGGAGAAGCGAAAATTGGGGCTAATTGTCGAGTCGGTAATTTTGTTGAAATTAAAAAAAGTGACATCGGCAATAAAACCAATATTGCTCATTTATCCTATCTGGGAGATGCCACTTTAGGGGAAAAAGTGAACGTGGGTGCGGGAACAATTACTGCTAATTACGATGGGGTGAAAAAACACCAAACTATGATCGGCAGTGGCACAAAAACCGGGGCAAATAGTGTTCTAGTAGCTCCTCTAGAATTAGGAAAAAATGTCACCGTGGCTGCGGGTTCTACAATTACTATCAATGTCCCCGATAATGCTTTAGTTATTGCTCGTGAACGTCAGTGTGTGATCGAAAATTGGTCAAATTAGTTTCAGTAGGTTATGGCAGTTATCAGTTATCAGTTATCAGTTCACTGTTTACTGTTCACTGATGCTGATTAAGGCGTTAAATTTGCGGGATGAAGCATGAAATGCTATAAAAATCTCAGTCCTCCCTATAGAAAAGAGTAGAAACTTTATGGCACGCACCGAGTCCACAATGTTAGATTTGGGGACAAAAGCTCCCAGTTTTGCCTTACCCGATGTGGTTTCGGGTGAAACTATCTCTCTGGACAGCTTTGCGGCTAAAACCGCTCTGTTAGTCATCTTCCTCTGTGAACATTGTCCCTTTGTTAAACACATTCAAGAAGAACTTACCCGTCTAGGTCGCGATTATGCTAACACCAATCTGGGCATCCTAGCCATTAGTTCTAATGACGTGGAAAAATATCCCGATGATTCGCCCGCAAATTTGAAAAAAATGGCGATAACTCTTGACTTTAAATTCAATTTATGCTATGACGAAAGCCAAGAAGTGGCGAAAGCTTACACGGCAGCCTGTACTCCCGATTTTTTCCTCTTTGATAGTCAGCGCATTCTAGTCTATCGCGGTCAATTAGATGATAGTCGTCCTAGTAATGGCGTACCGGTGACAGGCAAAGATCTGCGCGCTGCTATTGACAAGGTTTTAGCCGGTCAACCGGTGCCGACGGACCAAAAACCCAGTTTAGGCTGTAATATCAAATGGAAACCGGGTAATGAGCCACCCTATTACGGTTAATTAACCAAGGGTGTAGGGTGTAGGGTATAGGGTGTGGGGAGAATAAATAAAATAATCTCCTAACTCCTATCTCCTGAAGACCGACTCCTAACTCCTAACCCCACCAACAAGCTTTTTGCCGCAAATCCTACTTATGAGACTATTTCAATAGCGTAACCGATTGCTGTGCTAATAGGGCAGTACCATAGGCAGCTTGATCCCGTTGAGATAAAAGTACGGGAACCCCTAAATGACGCTGACGAATTATTCTCCAAGTCGGATTTTTTGCCCCACCACCCGCACTATAAACTCGCTGTAATTTATTGGCTCCCAATTCCTGTAAACGCTGATAACCTAAAGCTTCAATGCGGGCAATACTTTCTAGTAAACCATGCAAAAATTCTAGAGGATTATCGGGTCGGGGAGTCAGTTTTGCGGGTAAAAAAGGATCATTAATGGGAAAGCGCTCACCCGCTTTTAGTAGAGGATAATAATCTAAATTACTTTCTTTTTGTCCATCTATTGCTAAACTATAATTTCTCAATTCTTCATGAGAAAAAAACTTCTTTAACACTGCTCCCCCCGTATTAGATGCGCCACCAGTTAACCACAAATTTCCTAAGCGATGACTATAGATGCCATAGTTACTATCATCAACTTTCTGGCTACTTAATAATTTTAAAACTAAAGTTGAACCTAAAGATGTCACCCCATCCCCTAAAGAATTAGCACCACTGGCTAAAAATGCCGCTATACTGTCGGTGGTTCCCGTATAAATTAAACAATCTTTCGGGATAGCAAAACGAGTCACTAAATCCGGTTTAATAGTATCGATCGCTGTACCCGGGGTAAAAATTTGCGGTAGTAAATTAAACATCGGTAAATTCTCTAACCAATCGGGATAACAGAGATTTTCGAGATCATAACCTAACTTTAAGGCATTGTGATAATCACTAATTCCCAGTTTACCGTGCAGGAGAAATGCTAACCAATCCGCTTGCGAGAGAAAATAACGCGCTTGGGAAAAAATTTCTTGCTGACTCCACCAAAGTAATTTGGCTAAACTAGAGGTGGCACTAATCACGGGATGGTGAGGGGGTGCTATAGCTTTAATTGCGTCTAAAAATGCAATTCCTCGCCCGTCATTGTATAATATCGCCTCAGAAAGAGGATTACCCCAATTATCACATAATAACACCGTCGAGGAAGTACCATTAATAGCGATCGATTTAAGTTCTGAACGCACCGAATCCCCTAGATTATCCAATAAATAAAATAGGGCCTTTTGCCAATCCTGAAAATTGGCATTAGTGAAGGGATAATGAACCTCAGCGACGATATTTTTGCTAGAATCAATAGCAATCGCTCGCGCTCCCGATGTGCCAAAATCAATACCTAAAGATAAACCCATAGATGTCTTCACAACCCCCTCATTCCGGCTACCATTGGGATGGTATCACTCCCCGATTTTTTGAAGGTTGGTACTTCCGAGTCATGATTCCGCAATTAGCCGACGGATTTGCCTTTATGTATTCTATTCAAGATCCGAGGGGCGGTCAAGTCAATAGCGGCGGAGCAGTGCAAATTTTAGCCATAGAATCTGATTATCTTTGTCGCACTTTTCCCGATACGGATAAATTTTGGGCAAGTCGTCAGCAATTAGCCATTATCCATTGGGGAAAAACTAACTTAAAAATCCGTCCCTGTCTGCTTTCCCCGTCAGATTTTTTTGAGTCTATTCGAGAAGGTTATCAAGCAACGGCACACCAGCAGCAAGGACGAATTTATGATCCTGTCACCGGAGAAATCTGTCAATGGGATTATTGCGTTGAAACTAGGTACAGTTGGGGAGATAAAAAGCGTCCACCCCAAGCAACGGCAGGAATATTATCTTATTTACCGATTTTTGACCCAGGTTGGCAGATTTTAACTGCTCATGGTTTAGCAACGGGAATGATTACCTATGGGGGAAAAAATTACCGATTTGAGAATGTACCTTTTTATAGCGAGAAAAATTGGGGCTATTCTTTCCCGGAAAAGTGGTTTTGGATTAATTGTAATGCTTTCCCTGAAAATCCCGATTTAACCTTAACCGCAGTGGGTGCTACCCGGAAAGTTCTCCACTGGACAGAATCGGTGGGAATTATCGGTATTCACTGGCAAAATCGCTTTTATAAGTTTGATATCTGGAATTCTCAACTAACTTGGACAGTGCAACCCTGGGGATACTGGGAAATGAGGGCAACTAACGAGAATTATACCATTGTCTTAATCGGGATCAGTGATCATCCTCCCGATCACGTGCGTGTACCCACGGAAAAAGGTCTCTGTTTTGCTTGTCAAGATACTCTCAAAGGTAAATTATCGATAAAATTGGCTGATAGTCTTGGTAAAACCCTTATAAATGCCTCTAGTGGTCTAGCTGGTCTCGAAATTGGCGGTATTTGGCCCTCAGCTTGGATAAAACAGTGATTTAAATCACCATTGAGACGCGATAATATCACCCTATTTTTGGTCGATCGGTATTAAGATCGAGTCAGTTTTTGATCGCTAAAAACTTATTTCATGAACCAACCTTCTTTCAATTTGATCGAGCAATTAGTGATAGCAGAAGTGCAGGAACAATTAAGGAATTTACCTGCTTCTTTTCGCAAATATCCCTCGGAGATTAAAATCGATCGAGTTATTAATAATGCTATCCAACTTCTGCCGCGCAGTTTCAAAACTTTGGCAGAGAAATATCACGATCCCCACACCCGAAGATTAAGAATAAGAATTGCTGTAGAAAGAGCAATCACTGATATGCTCGATGACCTAAAATTCTATTATGTGGTGCAGACAGAAGTGGAGGATGAAGAAAACATTCCCACGGAACTCTATGCTAAAAAGTGAGATAGCAGTTATCTGGCTGCATCTCAGTTTTGTCTGAGATGCACTTTCTAGATTCTCCAGAAAGTGCTAGATTTACCAGCTAATTACTTTAACCGTTTCCTTAAATAAATTTACTTCTAGGGAATCGGGGGAACTTGTCACCACACCGGCAATTAGATATTTAATTATAACCACTTACTTAATCAAGATAATAATTATTTACTTTTCTAAGATTTTATCTAATCTTTCCTGAATCAATAAAGCTAGGGAAGAACGCAGAACAAATAAACCAAATAACCCCGCTAGACTGAAGGGAATAATAGCTAGTTTACTATAGTTAGTGTTTAATAAAAATATGGCTGAGATAATACTAAATCCCAATAGACAAACATTAATTAATATTTTAATTGCCAGATAAATTTTTTTCAGAATTCGTTCATTTTCGCGTGACTTAACTTGAAAAACTAAATTTCCTCGCTCGATCTTTTCCTCTAATTGACGGATCATTCTCTCGTTTTTATTACCTTTTTGCCATTGTTGTTTAAGAAAAGTACGCGCTTGATTAGCTAGGGTAAGCATAGTGTTGGTAGTTCCTCCAGATACTGCTAGACTTTTCACAAAAGGTTGACTAGCTGCTAATAAATTATACTGGGGATCTAAAGAGCGAGCAATCCCATCCAAAGTGGTGACAGATTTAATAATAAAAGTCATTTGGGGAGGTAAGCGAAAGGGTTGCTGTTTAAACATTAAATACACTTGATCGCTAATTTGTTCAAATGCCCTCACATCTACCGGTTTATCACGAAATTCATCCAAAAGAAACTGCAAGATATTTCGCACGGGTTGCAGATCTCTAACGGGTTCAATTAACCCCATATACACCAGAGTTTTTAAGACTGTTTCCGTATCCTTTCTCAAGACAGCGAAAAAGGTTTCGATCATTTGATCTTTAGCGACGGATTTTACCTCGAACATCGTGCCGAAATCGTAGAAAATTAACTCCCCTTCCTGACTAACTGCCATATTACCCGGATGGGGATCCGATTGGAAAAAACCATCCTGTAATAGTTGTTTGAGATAGGAACAGATCCCCAGTTGAATAATCCCATCTACGTTGATACCATTAGCTAGTAAAGTCTCTCGATCATCTACTTTAATCCCCGGCACATACTCCAAAGTTAATACCTTGCGGGTGGTATATTGCCAGTAAACTAAAGGGACTTTTACCTGGGGATAATTCTTAAAATTTTCCCGAAAGCGATCAGCATTTTTGCCCTCATGAATATAATCGATTTCTTGAAAGAGTAGTTCAAAGAATTCTTGATAGATAGCTTCTAAATTATATTTTTTCACCACGGAGAAAATATTTAACCAACGGGTGAGACGATGCAACACTTCAAAATCGAGATTAAATAGTCCTTCTAGATTCGGTCTTTGTACCTTAATAACGACTTCTTCCCCACTTAATAACCGCGCTCGATGCACTTGTCCTAAACTGGCACAAGCGAGGGGAGATACGGTAAAACTTGCAAATAAATTATCTAGGGTTTGTCCTAATTCTGTTTCAATAACTCGGATCGCTTCTTTACTATTAAATTCAGGAACTCGATCCTGTAATTTGCTTAATTGTTCGATATATTCGAGCGGAATTAAATCTGCTCGCGTCGATAAAGATTGTCCAATTTTAATAAAAGTTGGCCCCAAATTCATGAGGCGATCAACTAACCATTTCGCTCTCCTTTGCCGTTTTTTGCCCCTATTAGCCCCTGTTAAACGATCCCAGAGCAAAAAAGTCAAAAACTGCATTGTAAAGCTAAATATCTCCAATTGACGAACAATCGGTGATCGCAAGCTTTGCTGCCAATGTAGAGATTTCGGGGAATCAAAGGGAGTAAGCATCAGTTATCAGTTATCAGTTATCAGTTATCAGCAAAACCGATTTACAGCATTTCTCTTCAAGGTGAAGTATAAATTAAACCTTGCCGAAGTAAAAATTCCAGTCGCCAAAATGCAGCTCATCTATCTGAGAAACGCTGTCAATTATTCCCGAACCGTTTGCGAATTCGCTGGTAAAAAGCCTGATTTTCAGCTTTTAATCTCTGGGACGAGGTAAACCCAGATCTACCGCTAGACGATGACTGCAAGCAAAACCAGAAAAGGCCACCGCGTTTAATCCTTGACCGGGGAAGGTACTATCTCCCACACAATAAAGATTAGGAATAGCTGTGCGATTAAAGGGCATTCCTAATAAACCTAACAGTTTTCTTCGCGGTATCGGCCCGTAACTGCCATCGATTCTATTCAAAAAGCGGCGATGGGTGCGAGCCGTGCCAATTTCGATATAATCTAATCCTGTATCTAGTTTGGGAAAGAGTTTTTTCAGGCGCTCGATGAGACGATGAGCAGCGGCCTCTTTTTTCTGTTGATATTCTTGGGGGGGCAGTTTTTGCCATTGATCAATCCAGCTAGGGGTGAAAGTATGAATGATATGATGGTCCGGGGGTGCTAGGGAGGGATCGAGTAAGGTAGGAATAGAAACAAAGATAGTTCCCTGTTCTGCTTCCATATTTTCCCAATCTTCTAGTAAAATATGGTGACATTCGCTTCCTGATGGCAATACATCGGCCTTAACTCCCAGATGCAAACTCAGGAAACTGGGGGATTTTTGATAGCGTTTTTGCCATTTTTTTTCGCTACCCGGGAGAGATTCCGGGGGGAGTAGTTTCTCGAAGGTATCCCAACGGGTGGCATTAGAAACAATCTTTTTCGCGTAATATTCCTTACCATTGGTCAATTTTACCCCGATCGCCCGTCCTGCATCTAAAATAATCTTATTCACTCTCGCTTGATACTGGATTTCACCACCAGCTTTTTCCAATCCCGCGACTAACTTGAGAGCAATCTGTCCCACTCCTCCCCGGGGATAGTTAATTCCCCCGTAATGGCGATCGCTAAAGACCATTCCCGCATTAATCATCGGAGTGCGATCGGCGGGTACTACCGACCAACAATAACATTCCATATCGATAAATTTCAATAATTTCGGGTCTTTAATATATTTTCTGGCCACATCTCCCGCATTTTGGGGTAAATACTTGACCAATCCCAAACAGGATAAAGGATGCTGGAAAAAAACCCTAGTCAGATAGCGGGGTTCTTCCAATGATAGTAAATCCATACTATTGAGGCAATTAAACACCTGCCAGCATTCATCGTAAAAGCGCCGGATACCGGCTTTTTCTGCGGGAAAATGGCTAATTAATTCCTGTAAAAATTGTTCGTAGTCACGATGAACTTTTAGGTCTAATCCGTCCGGGAGATGATAGTGGATCTGGACGGGATCGGCAATGGTTTCGATACTCATATCCACCGCTGCTAAAGCCTTGGTTAGGAGGTTAGTCGTCCCCTTTTTGCCAAAACCAAAAATCATCGAAGCACCCACATCAAAACGATAACCCTCTCGTTCAAAATAACCCGCGCTGCCCCCCGGAATCAGATAACTCTCTAAAACTAAGACTTTTGCTCCTTTTGCCACTAATTGCGTCGCTGTCACTAATCCCCCGATTCCCGACCCAATCACGATCGCATCGTACTGATTACTCATAACTTTAGTTGATAAATTTTTGTGTCAATTCTTGATTGTAACCTTGACTAGCGGTGATTTATCGGCTAGTTTGCGGGAGCAGAAAATTTTTGGGGAGAGATGAAAAGTTGGTAAAAGGAAAAAATTCTGGACAAATCTGGCAACTTGACATAATTGGGTTTGGGTGATATCATCTTGCGGAAAGACAGGCAGCGCTACTGTTATAAAAAATATTGGCTCTTCTTGTTTCTGTGTGGAAGGGAGAAGAATAGGGGTAATTTTCCAGAAATATATTCTTCAAAGCCTTGCCTAGCAAGACTAATAAAAATAATAAGCACTGATTATCACACAAAGTCGAGAGGGGCCAAGTATTTACCTTAAGATTAATTAATCAATTGGATGATGTATAGAAAACTGGCGAACAATATCCTTAAATTAGCTAATTCCCTATCTAGGTCATCGAAGCGATCTCTTCTAATGATCACCGATTTCCTTGTTTTTTGTCTAACCATCTATCTAGCCTTCTCTCTCAGGTTGAATCTGAGCCTCGAATATCAGGAAATTAGAGCTTTTTTAGGGCAAATATTGGGATTAATTGCCATTAAAACTCTAGTTTTCTCTCTCAAAGGTATTTACAGTCCCGTAGTACGTTATACAGGCTTAGAGTTTCTTTCCTCCGTGCTGCAAGCAGTCCTCTATAGTTCAGGGGTTTTAATCAGTATTGCCTACTTTCAAGGGGATGCCTTTTTGCCGCGTTCAGTCCTGATTATCGACGCATTGTTAACCCTAGTATTGGTTATCGGGGTGAGATTGTTGATTCGTTCTGTCTTTCACCGTCTGAATATTTACGTCAGTAGTGTGGATAGGGAACCGACAATTGTTATCTATGGTGCGGGGATTGTGGGTTGTCAATTAGCACGTTCCCTACAAAATGACCCCCACTATCGTTTATTGGCCTTTGTTGATGATAATCCCAATTTGCAGCAGCGAGTTATCCAAGGCATTAGGGTTTACTCCCCCTCTCAATTAGCACTACTGCACCAAAAACAGGCTTTTGACTGGGTTGTTCTCGCTATTCCGAACCTAGACAAGGCCAGAAAGCGGCAAATCATCGAAAGTCTAGAAACTTTACCCATCGTCATTAAAACCGTCCCTCCCCTCTCAAAAATTTTATCGGGAGAAGCGACCATCAATCAGATTCGCAGTGTCGATGTCTCGGAATTATTAGGACGGGAAGAAATTCTACCCCATCCCGAACTTTTGGGAAAAAATGTCACTGGTAAAGCGGTGTTAGTCACCGGGGGTGGCGGTTCCATCGGTTCGGAATTATGCCGACAAATCGCCTTCCTCAAGCCAAAATGCTTGGTAATCTACGAATTAAACGAGTTTTCCCTCTACAAAATCGATCTCGATTTAAGTGAAAATTATAGGGATTTACGCAAGTATGCCTATCTAGGCAATGTTCTCGACCGCAATCATCTAGACCGGGTCATCCAACAACACCAGATCCAGACAATTTATCACACGGCCGCCTATAAGCACGTTCCCCTTGTGGAAGCCAATGCTAGTCAGGGGGTTTACACTAATGTTTGGGGGACCTTAAATGTCGCTCAGACCGCGATCGAGAATTCAGTTAGTAATTTAGTTCTTATTTCCACCGATAAGGCCGTCAGACCGACTAACATTATGGGGGCCAGTAAACGCTGTGCTGAGTTAGTTATACAAGCTTTGGCAGCTTTACCCGACACTTCCACCTGTTGCGCTATCGTCCGCTTTGGCAATGTTCTCGATAGTAGCGGTTCCGTGGTGCCGCGTTTCCGGGAACAAATCGCCCAACGTAAGAATATTACCCTCACCCATCGCGATATTATTCGCTATTTTATGTCTATTCCGGAGGCGGTGCGTTTGGTTATACAAGCAGGAGCCATGGCCCGAGGGGGTGAGGTATTCCTGTTAGATATGGGTGAACCGGTAAGAATTTACGATTTGGCCCTACAGATGATTCGTTTAAGTGGCTTGGAATTAGGGCAAGATATCGATATTGAAATCACGGGATTAAGACCGGGGGAAAAACTCTACGAAGAATTATTAATCGATACCGATAAAGCTCGTCCCACCGCTCACCCAAAGATTTTTTGCGCTAATGAACACTTTCTTGCTTGGGACAAATTGCCAATCAAATTAGAACAACTGCTTAATTATATTCAACTCAATGACCGTCAAGGCCTAGTTAAGTCCCTACAAGATTTAGTTCCTGAATACCGGCCTCCCCAGCAAATGGCAAGTAATTTGTCAAGTCAAAAGTGAAAGAAAGGAGTTTTAGCGAGTGCATCCCACATTTGCAGAAATACCGACAATTAGCAATTATCAGTGACTCTTAAATTAGTACAAAAATATGAACAATCGCGTGTAAGCATCCCACCGAAAAACTAATGCGCTCCGGGGTTTGGGCTCCAACGGGGGGTTTGGGTAGGGTTGATTCATGAATCAACCCTACTATCACTCAACCCTAGGGTTGAGTGATAAAACCGAAAGTAACGCCCAATTTTAGGAGAAAGTTTCCCCTTAAAAATCCCAAATTAGTAGATTTACAAAAATGAGATGCACCCGTTTTACCTCTCCTCTTTTTGACAAAATTTATTAATCTAACTGAACCGAATGCTCTTGTTTTAATTGCTTTTGGATAGTTTTTACCGTCTGCTCAATTTTATTGATCCCGCGAGAAGAAGGGCGATTTACTCTATCAGCTAGAGGAGAAGTTTGTTGAATAGCAATGCTTAAATAAAGGGGAAAAGCGAGGGTAAAGGCTAAAAAAAGACGTTGTAACATGATCCACTCCCACAAAAGTTTTTCAGCGATTATTCTAGCCGGCTGAAACTTTTACCAGAATAACGACTAACTAGGAAAATTTCAGCTAGTTTGTGACAGTCCGGCAATTGGTGGGGCAATCCTAAAGAATTAGCGATGAAACCCTCAACCCTAGACCGAGATTCTGATACATTGATCTAGAAACATGATCGATCGCCCTATCTATGCACAAAATTCCAGTTACTGTGATCACGGGTTTTCTGGGTGCGGGAAAAACTACCCTCATCCGTCATCTACTGCAAAATAATCAAGGCCGACGGGTGGCCGTTATGGTCAATGAATTCGGAGAAGTGGGAATTGATGGTGATTTGTTGAAAAGTTGTCAGACCTGCGATGACAACCCCAACGATAATATTGTGGAACTGACCAACGGTTGTCTGTGCTGTACAGTACAGGAAGAATTTCTCCCCACCATGCAGAAATTGCTGGAGCGACGGCAACAGTTGGATTGTATGCTGATCGAAACTTCCGGATTAGCTTTACCTAAACCTCTGGTTCAAGCTTTTCGCTGGCCAGAAATCCGCAACGGTGCCACGGTGGACGGAGTAATCACGGTGGTGGATGGTTTTGCTATCGCTAGGGGTCGTCTGGTGGCGGATTTAGACGCTTTAACGGCACAAAGGCAAGCAGACCCCAATTTAGAACACGAAACGCCCATTGAGGAGTTATTTGAGGATCAGTTAGCCTGCGCTGACCTGGTACTCTTAACTAAAACCGATCTCATCAGCGAAATTGAATTAGAAAAAATTATTAATTGGCTGAAAACGCAACTGCGATCAACGGTAAAAATAGTTACTTGTGCCGATGGACAAATTAGCCCCGATGTGCTATTGGGATTTAATGCCGCCGTCGAGGATGATTTAGCTAGTCGTCCTAGTCATCATGATCACGAGGAAGAACACGATCACGATGAGGATATCAATTCTGTGCAGTTTTGCCTCGATTCTCCCGTAGATGCCCGAATTTTGACCCAAAGGATTAAAGAATTGGTGGCCTTGGAAGAAATCTATCGGGTCAAGGGATTTGTTAACGTGGCCCATAAACCGATGCGTATGGTGTTACAGGGAGTCGGCGATCGCTTTGATTCTTTCTTCGACCGACCCTGGCAATCCACGGAAATGCGGCAAACTCGCTTGGTCTTTATCGGCCGCTCCCTCGATAGTCAGAGAATCGAGCAGGCCTTAACTAGGGTTTGCTGAAGAAGTTTTTCCTAGGGACAGGGTGTGGGGTACACCCCACACCCTACATCCCATACCCCACACCCCACACCCCACAGAAAAAGCTCCGGCAATCGATCGCCCGGATAGATGGTCGGGGATTTGGGTTAGGGTAGTAAAAGATACAGATTACCCACCCTTCCAGACCAAAAATTATGACGAACACCAGTAACCCGCTGCTTGCCGGTCAAGGATTACCGGCTTTTGACCAAATCCAACCCGGCCTGATTGTCCCTGGCATAACGCAACTTTTGCAGGAACTGGCCGGAGAATTAACCGATTTAGAAGCGCAGATTATCCCCACCTGGGAAAAATTGGTCGAACCCCTCACCCGGATCGAAGAACGTTTAAGCTGGAGTTGGGGGATTATCGGTCATCTGATGGGGGTAAAAAATAGCCCGGAATTGCGTCAAGCTTACGAAACCGTACAACCACAGGTAGTCGAGTTTATTAGCCGTTTAAGCCAAAGTAAACCCATTTATGAGGCATTCTCGTCCCTGCGCCAAGGAGAAAGCTGGGGGCAATTAGACGAGGCACAACAGCGCATTGTCGAAGCTTCCCTGCGGGATGCTCAATTGGCTGGGGTGGGATTGGTAGGGGAGAAAAAAGACAGATTTAACGCGATTCAACTGGAATTAGCCGAAATCACCACGAAATTTTCTAATAACATCCTCGATGCCACCAAAGCTTTTCAACTGAAACTAACAACCCCAGAAGATATCGCCGGTTTACCCCCTAGTCTCCTTAGTTTAGCCGCCCAAACCGCCCGGGGCCAAGGGGAAACTAACGCCAGCAACGAAACTGGCCCCTGGGTGATTACCCTCGATTTTCCCAGTTATTTCCCCTTTATGAAGTACAGCGATAATCGGGAATTGCGCGAAAAACTATATAAGGCCTACGTTAGTCGGGCTGATCTGGGAGAATTGGATAATAATCCCTTAATTGATCGCATTTTGCAACTGCGTCAGGAACAGGCCCATCTTTTAGGTTATAGTACCTACGCCGAAGTCAGTCTTGCCCGGAAAATGGCCAATTCTGTGGATGAAATCGAGAAATTGCTTGACAATTTGCGCCAAGTAAGCTATGAAGCGGCAAAACAGGATTTAGAGGCCTTAAAAACTTTTGCGGGAACCGACGATCTCAAGCATTGGGATATAGCCTATTGGTCAGAAAAACAGCGTCAGGCCAAGTTTAACTTTAGTGCCGAGGAATTACGCCCCTATTTCCCCCTACCACGGGTTTTAGAAGGCATATTTAGCCTCGCTAAACGGATTTTTGGGGTGGAAATTATCGCTGCCGACGGTAAAGCACCTATCTGGCATCCCGATGTGCGTTATTTCCAGATTAATGACGAAAAGGGCGAAAAAATCGCCTATTTCTACCTCGATGCCTACAGTCGTCCCGCCGAAAAACGCGGCGGCGCTTGGATGGATGTCTGTATCGGTCGCGCCAAAACCGGTGCCGAGGTGCGTTTACCTGTGGCTTATTTAATCTGTAATCAAACGCCTCCAGTGGACGGAAACCCCAGTTTAATGACCTTTGATGAGGTAACTACCCTATTTCACGAATTTGGCCACGGTTTACAGCATATGTTAACCACTGTGGATTATTCTGGCGCAGCGGGTATTAATAACGTTGAGTGGGACGCGGTGGAATTGCCCAGTCAATTTATGGAAAATTGGTGTTATGATCGCCCTACTTTAATGAGTATGGCCAAACACTACGAAACCGGTGAAACTCTCCCCGAACATTACTACCAAAAACTGCTTCTAGCTAAGAATTATATGAGCGGTTCGGCCATGCTGCGTCAGCTACATTTGTCTTTAGTAGATTTGGAATTACACCATCGTTATCAACCCAATGGCAGCGAAACTCCTAAACAAGTCAGACAGCGTTTAGCGGCAACGACGACGATCATTCCTCCCCTACCGGAAGATGCTTTCTTGTGTTCTTTTGGGCATATTTTCGCCGGCGGTTATGCGGCGGGTTACTATAGTTATAAATGGGCAGAAGTCCTCAGTGCCGATGCTTTTGCCGCCTTCGAGGAAGTGGGATTAGATAACGAAGAAGCAGTGAAAGCGATCGGTCGCCGTTTTCGCGATACTGTCTTAGCTATGGGGGGAAGTTCTCATCCTATGAATGTTTTTAAAGCTTTCCGCGGTCGCGAACCTAGTACCAAGCCTCTCCTCCGTCATAGCGGCTTATAAAAGTAGGGTGTGTTAGCGTAGCGTAACGCACCAAAAACTTTTCTTTGTGGTGCGTTACGGCAATATTTAGCTCTTGATTTTTTCCCTAAAAACAAGGGATTGTCTAACGCACCCTGCTTGACTATATTGTGATAACATATCGGGAAAAAAAGTTAACTAACAGGAGTAGACTTTAATGAGTATCGCATTTTTTCAAGATCTGATCGAATCGGTAGAGAGTCTATCCATTGAAGACCAAGATTATTTGTTTGAGCTAATTCGTAAAAGACGCATTGAGAAACGCCGGGAGGAGATGGCTAAAAATGGCGAAGAAACCTTAAAGTCTTTAGCAATGGGAACAGCAAAAAAAGGCAGTGCTGAAGAGATAATGGCTTATTTGTTAGAGGATGAAGAAGAATGAAAGCAAAAATCCTCAACTACAAAGCAAGGTATCAGAGGTTCTACATTTGTTAGAAGATAATCCCTTCACCCCTTCTTTAAAATCTCATAAGCTGACAGGTAGATTAGAAGGTTATTGGTTATGTTCTGTTAGTTACGATTGTCGTATTATTTTTACTTTTCGTCAAGATACTGATTCAGGAAAAACTTTAATTGTTATAGTTGATATTGGCAAACACGATCAAGTTTACTAATTTATCTCTTGAATTTGTTCTTTCTTATCAATTGTATAATTAGAGTGCGATATCGCCTACTTTTCTAGCGTGCGTTCCTGGAAATTTTTGGGTCTGAAACCCCTTAACTACTGTATATTTTTATTAAGAATTATCTGTCCCTTGTAACATTAACTCTTAATTCTTGAGGACTTTGGGATATTAATTTAATTAAACATATCTTGATAAATTTACTAAGAAATGGTCTCAAATATTGACCCCAAGGCAACCTCATAGAATTTAAGATTATTGTCGAATCCGAGCAGGTAGTCTTTAGAATTATCGATCGAGGGATTGGTATTCCCAGCCAAGATCAAGAACATTTATTTAAACTTTCGATTATTACCGACATTGAACAGCTAAATTGAGATCAACAATAGGGTGGCTCCACAATTTTTTTCCTGCTGCCCCCCTCTCCCCTCTCCCCTAGGGTTGATTCATAGTAGGGTTGATTCATAGTAGGGTTGATTCATGAATCAACCCTACCTCTCCCCTCTCCCTGCTCCCCTTCCATAGGATTGAGGATCACCCTGAGCGTTCATCCGATCGAGTGATTTTGCGGAAAAGTGTAAAAAAAGATTGCTGTTTGTAAAGACAACTGTTACCGTGGGTTCAAGAGTGCGCTTTGAAGGAGGAAAAATCCCATGCACCCTAACCTATCCATCTATCCCTCGATTGCTTCGCTACTTATGTAGGGCATGGATGCACAAATCAAAGATTTTAGAAGCAAAACCAATAAATTTCTGTACTGTTGCTTAAAACAGGAGTTTGATCATGAAATTACAGGGAAAAACAGCCCTAGTCACGGGGGCATCCCGGGGCATTGGACGAGCGATCGCCTTAGAATTAGCCCGACAAGGTTTAAGCAGAATTGTGATTGTTGCCAGAGATCAAGAGCGATTAGAAAAACTAGCGAAAGAAATTGAGTCCCTAGGGGTCATTGCCACACCTTTAGCCCTAGATTTAACCGAAAATGACCTTGTTAGTCCTTCAATTATCCGCGTTTGGCAAGAATGCCGTGGCATCGATATCCTCGTTAACTGTGCCGGTATTGCCCATCAAACCCCCTTTCTACGCTCGCAATTCTCGCAAGTGCAAGCAGAAATATCTTTAAATCTGATGGCCATGTACACAGTTACTCGCTTAATTGCCCGCCGGATGGCAATTCGGGGACAGGGAACGATTGTCAATGTTTCCAGCATGATGGGTAAAATTGCCGCTCCTAGCTTCGCTACCTACTCGGCCACCAAATTTGCCATTTTGGGTTTTAGTCAAGCTCTCAGGTCGGAATTACGGGAACATAACATCAAAGTTGTCACCCTCTTACCCTCTTTAACCGATACGGATATGGTGCGAGAATTGCAGTTATTTCGATGGTTAAAACCGATGAGCGCCGAAGAAGTCGCCCAAACTCTAATTACTGGGTTAAATAGGGAAAAAACGGAAATTGTCGTCGGTTGGCAAAGTCATCTAGCTCTTTGGTGTCAAAAATTGGCCCCGAAACTGCTTGAGAAAATTGTCGATTTAGCCTCTCCCTTACGTCAAAGCAAAGGAAAGCGAGGATGGCGAGAAGTGTTTAACTAGGGTTTAATTAAATCCATCAGGGTGAGCATGGCTCACCCTAATCACCTTCACCAACAGGCAATTAAACGGCTGTCAGGGTTTTTTCTAGAAGTTGTCGGGGAGCTTGAACCGAACCACGACAGTGGATTTCCGCAGAATTATTGGGACTTTCAATCAGTTTAACTTTATCTAATTCGGCTCCTAATTGGCGGATCCGTTCCTCCAATAGTTGAGCGATATATAAGGCAATATTTTCCGCGGTGGGAACCACTTCGGCAAAGTAGGGAATATCCTTATTTAAAAAAGCATGATCGAAGGGTTCCACTACCAATTCATCGACCGCTTTTTGTAAATCCCCTAGATCCACAATCATACCGGTGCGGGGATCAATTTCTCCCGCCACGGATACTTCTAGGTGATAATTATGGCCATGACCGTTTACCCTGGCGCATTTGCCGTAGATTTCCGAGTTTTGTTCGAGGGTTAATTGCGGTAAAGCCAAACGATGAGCGGCACTAAAATGGGTTTTGATAGTTAAAGTTGCTTCCATATCTTTTCCTTGATATTCTGCCCACAATTCGGGGTGTTCAAATAGTTGAATTTTGACCAATGGTAAATAGGGTGCTAATCTTTGCCAGATAACTCTAGCGATATTTTCTGTGGTGGGTAGGGTTTGCTGAAATTCCGGCCAGACTTGATTGAGATAGGAGTAGTCTAATTGACTGGTTATCTCTCGTTTAATTACCTGTTTCACGGTGGAGAGATTCTCCACCATGCCATAAAGATTGAGTTCTTTGTATAGGGAGACGTATAATTCGTAATTGTGACCATGACCGGGAAAACGGCTACCAAGACCAAAAAGTCTTTGATTTTCGGCTTCGTCCCATTCTGGTAGATAATAGCGATGGCTGGCTGAAAACCGCGCTCGACGATTGATGATGCAATCCATAAATGTGGGCGATCGATGACTTTGTAAAGTTACGTTAAGAGTAACCCTTTCTAGCATAAACCGGTTTTGTCCCCTCCGGCTTGCAGATCGGGGAAAGCTATCCCTCAATTCTGGCATCTGGCGATCGCTGTGAGCCTCTAGTGAGATTTTGCTATTTTTAAATATTCCGCTAGTTTCTGTTGAAATTATTTTCTTTTTTCTGGGTCTTGTCGCTCTTCTAAGCTGGATTTTGCCCCGATATAAACCTATTTCTTTTTTTAAATGTTCGTGACTTGATAACTACTTAACTCGATTCGTTTCTGTTCTTTCAGATAGGTGGCTAATCTTGTTCCTGTCCAACGAAAAAAACAGATTTTATGAGGATATTTATCAATTGTCTCTAACAATATTTTGATATACTCGTCCGTCATTTTTCGATAATTACCCGCCATTTTATTGTGTTTTAAACTATCTAAATGCCCGTATTTTCATGAAGAGACTAATAAGATACTGTTCGCATTAAACGCCCAATTAGTTGGGAGATTTAGCCGTGAGTTTTCCATCATTTAACAACAAAAATATCAAAACTTTTTCTTTAGTATAGCTATTGTATTATTTTTGTAGCACTTTTTGTAATTTTTCTTTAGAATTTAAGTGATTAGGATCTGGCGTGGCTATTGATATTTGACTAAGTTACCATTTCCAGGGTAAGCTATTTAGATGCTGAACAGCTTATTGATAGCAGAATTATCCGATGTAGGAGCCGGAAGAAAGGAGGTAAATCGTTGGCTAATCGGGGTTTCACTTTGACAAAATTATACTCCTGTCAGAATATTGAACCTAAGATAATTATTAAACACAGGAGGAAAAAACTGGGATTAAATCGATTTTTTTCAATCAATTACTGGTCAAATATTATTATGCAAATGCTAAAATACTCCCTGATTGTCCCCATCTATAACGAGGAAGAAACTATTGCAGAACTGTATCGCCGGGTGAGTGCCATCATGAATAATTTAGATGGTGCGGTAGAATTAATCCTAGTAAATGATGGTAGTAAAGATAGTTCCTTAAAACTGCTGCGAGAACTGCACAAAGCTGATTCACGAGTATGTTATATCAGTTTTGCCCGCAATTTTGGTCATCAAGCGGCGGTAACTGCTGGACTTAATTTTTGCCGAGGACAAGTAATTATTGTTTTGGATGCTGACCTTCAAGATCCGCCCGAATTAATTCCCCAAATGATTGAAAAATGGCAAGAGGGTTATCAAGTAGTTTATGCCCAAAGAACCAAAAGAAAACAAGAAAGTTGGTTTAAAAAACTGACGGCATATCTCTTTTATCGTTTGCTTAAAAGACTAGCTGATGTGGATATTCCCGCCGATACAGGAGACTTTTGTTTAATGGATCGTCAGGTGGTAGATCTATTAAATTCTCTCCCAGAAAGAAATCGTTATATTCGTGGTTTACGCGCTTGGATTGGCTTTCCACAAACTGCGGTTAAATTTGATCGGGATGCGCGCTTTGCTGGGGAAGTAAAATATACCTTTAGCAAATCATTATCTTTAGCTATTAATAGCCTAGTATCTTTTTCTCGTATACCCTTACGTTTTGCCACCTATCTAGGATTATTTTCTGCCCTGATATCTTTGATTATGGCTCTGTTAGTATTATATTGGCGTTTACAGCAACCCGACTCACCGATCACGGGTTTTGCCACGATTATGATCGCTATATTTTTTCTGGGTTCTGTGCAGCTAATTAGCATCGGAATACTAGGAGAATATATCGGCAGAATTTACGAGGAAGTTAAAGGCAGACCCACCTACACAATTGCTGAGTTAGCGGGATTACAAATTTCTTGATTATTGTCGGTAAGAATCGCTAAAATTGCCAGTTGATGGAGAGAATAAAAAGCTTTCTTGAGCGCCGCTCTCTGTTTTTTCAAGACTAGGATACCAAAAGTCTTGACAAATGGACAGCAAAGCTGTCCAGTGATCTGCAGCAATTTTATCATTAGCCCCTCTGTGGGGATAACAGCTAAAACTAAAAAACTATTCAGGACAAAAAATCATTTATGAAAGCGATCGTTTTGACCTGCGATAAGTACATTAAATTTGCTGATCACATGATTTATACTTATCAAAAATTGTGGCCAAGTAATCCTTTTACTTTTCGTGTTCCCTACGACAATTATCCTGAGAACTTAGCAAAATATGGCGATAAAGTGGAGTTAATTCCGATGGACTGTTCCAAGATCAGGGATACGGTTTTAAATCTCTTAAAAGACTTGCCTGATGAAGAATGGATTTATTGGTGCATGGATGATCGTTACCTGATCCGAATTCAAGAAGAGGCAGCTAATGATATCTACAATTTTGTTATCAATAACACCGAGTCCGATCTCCTAACAGTTCTCTGCCTGCGCCACCTTAAAGGTGGTTACTTTAAAAGCGACAAATTTATTCAAGAAGGAGTCAAGATTCTCACCCCTAAAAAGCAAGTCGTTTTACGAGAAACGGTATTTTCTCAAGCAGATACTCTCCCGGATCTCTGGTCTCATCAATTCATAAAAGTAAAAGCTTTGAGAAGAGTTTTTGAAAGTTTTCCTCATCGACCATTTGTTGCTAAGGAAATGGATAGTTTCAGAATTACAAAGTTAGTGGGAGAAAGACAATTAATTGTGGACAAGAATATAGCCGTGTATGGGGAAAGCACCAGTCGCGGTGAAATCACAGAAAATTGCGCCGCTAGTTTTAAACGCTGGGGAATGGAGTTACCGACGAATATGAACATCTCTAAGAAATATCATGTAGTAGGAGAACTTCCCTATCAATGGCTAGGATTAAAAATAACCCCTCCTCCCAGAGTCAAACAGTTTTTAACCGATGTTACTCGCTGGTATTGGCGCAATGTGTGAGGGGTTGAAACCTCATCTCATACTAAATCCGTTGAGTATAGGCTACATATCAGGAAAGGCAAGAGGCAAGAGGCAAGAGGCAAAAGGGGGAATAAATAATCAGTTTTTAATAACCAGATTTAGTATCATCTAGAAGCAGACCCGTTCTTTTTTTTTGATTGTTCAGCCAAGTTCCACAGAGACGAAATTTCGCCTCTGTTAGCCGGACTGATAGCCGATTGAATCGCTAATAATTTTCTCGAGGATTTGTGCTAGGAGGATTTTCTTGGTAGGAAAAGCTGCTACCAAACTCGAATTCCTGTCCGTAGGCTTCCTCTCCGTGTTGAGGCACATCCAAACCTTCTGCTTCCGTATTCGGTTTAACCCGCAAATCCATGAATAAACTGAGAACTTTCAGGATGACAAAAGTACCCACGGCAGCAAAGATATAAGTAGCGGCAACGCCA
The DNA here is from genome assembly GCF_003112475.1 of Microcystis sp. 0824. Taxonomy (NCBI): domain Bacteria; kingdom Bacillati; phylum Cyanobacteriota; class Cyanophyceae; order Chroococcales; family Microcystaceae; genus Microcystis; species Microcystis sp. 0824. Next base: position 223,493 of record NZ_BDSM01000050.1, read on the forward strand.
ACAAATTGCGTCCAAACTAAGCCGGGGTTGCCAAATAGTAAACCGTCATTACCGAAGGAATTAACCGATTTAGTCGCAAAAACCCCCGTAAGGATTGCCCCTATTGTCCCACCCACACCATGGACGGGATAGGTATCCAAAGAGTCATCAAAGCGCAATTTTGCTCGGAGACTAACCGCAAAAAAACAACTAAGGGCAGTGATCGAACCAATCAGAATCGCCCCAATCGGCAGCACATAGCCGGCAGCGGGAGTAATACCCACTAATCCCCCCAAAAATCCACTAGCAATACCGATCGCCGTCGGTTTACCGCGTAAAATCCATTCTATCAGCATCCATGTCAAACCCCCAGCCGAAGCGGCGATACTGGTATTAACAAAAGCTGTGGTGGCTAGGGAACTAGAGGAAAGCGCACTACCCCCATTAAAACCAAACCAACCAAACCAGAGTAAACCGATACCGAGGAGAACAAACGGCACATTATGGGGTGCATAGGTTTGAGTTCCAAAACTACGCCGCGGACCGATTACCCAAGCGGCCACCAGTGCGGAAATCCCGGAACTAACGTGAACAACGGTTCCACCGGCGAAATCCAGCGCCCCAGTGGCTGCTAACCAACCCTTACCCCAAACCCAGTGAGCTAGGGGAGAATAGATAAAGGTGGACCAAAGCAGTAAAAACCAAAAATAGGCTTTAAAGTTAACCCGTTCCACGATCGCCCCCGAAATTAAAGCCGGGGTGATGATGGCGAACATCATCTGATAGACCATAAACACTTGATGGGGAACGGTGGGTGCATAACCGATATTGTCAGGTGTGGCCGCGGTGACACCGTTAAGAAAAATCCAATCCAGTCCCCCGATCAAAGCTTCAATTCCCTCGCCAAAACCACTTTTACCCGGGGTGACATCGAAAGCGAGACTATAACCCCAAAGCACCCAAGTTACACCGATGACGCCCATGGCCACCAAACTCATCATCATGGTGTTGAGGACGTTACGCGAACGTACTAAACCCCCATAAAAAAAAGCCAGTCCGGGGGTCATTAATAAAACTAAGGCCGACGAGATCAGCATCCAAGCGGTATCTCCAGCACTAATCGGATTGGAGGGAGCGGCGGCGACGGTTTCCGCAAAAACCGGGGCAACTCCGCAATTGAATCCCAGTCCCAGCAAAAGTATGGTTATTCCTACGATCTTTTTCATTGACGGTTGGTGCCTAGTAGCAAGATTAATTTTTTCTGTCCGGAAAGAGACAAAAAACCGAAAGAGAAAAGGTTTAGAAGGTAATTGTAGCCACCGATCGCATCGGGGCGAGGTCTTCTTCCTTTTCTCTTTAACTTTGTCGGGGGTAAATTAATCTATCTTTACAAGGTTTACCCTAACGACTGCTAGGCGTTTCCATGTCAACACTGGAAGCATAATGGCCACCGGTAACGATATCGGACTCCTTGACGAAACCGCTATAGGCTTCCATCCCGTGTTCGCCTATATCCAAACCTTCCATTTCTTCTTCGGGAGTAACACGAATACCGAGGGTCGCTTTTAGTGCTGTCCAAACGATACCACTAACAATCAGGGTAAATGCCCCTACTGCCACAATTCCGATAATTTGGTTAATAAACAGTTGGAATTGACCGGTGATTAAACCGGCATCTTTGTTGAAGATACCGACGGCTAAAGTTCCAAACACACCACAGACGAGGTGAACGGAAGTCGCACCCACGGGGTCATCAATTTTCAGGTTATCGAAGAAAGCCACCGAGTAAACCACGACTACACCGGCAATTAAACCGATGATTGCCGCCGACCAATAGGATACACCATCACAACCGGCAGTAACGGCTACTAAACCGGCCAGAATACCGTTAATAATCATCGAAAGGTCAGGTTTACCATCTTTCGCCCAAGCGGTAAAGGTAGCGGCAATGCCACCGGCGGCCCCGGCGAGGTTAGTGGTGACAGCGATATAGGGTACAGTTTCATTAACCGCTAAAGTAGAACCGGGGTTAAAACCAAACCAGCCAATCCAGAGAATTAAACAACCCAAGGTCGCGATACTCATGTTATGGCCGGGTAAGGCACTGGTGCGACCGTTAATGTATTTACCCATTCTCGGGCCGAGAATTGCCGCCCCGGTTAAGGCAGACCAGCCACCGACCGAGTGAACTACCGTCGAACCGGCGAAGTCTTTAAAACCAAGGTCGGCTAACCAACCGCCACCCCAAACCCAGTGACCGGTGATCGGGTACATGATACCGACGATAATTAAGCTAAAAACGAGGAAATCGACGAATTTAATCCGTTCTGCCACGGCCCCGGATACAATGGTTGCCGCCGTTCCCGCGAAAGCGACTTGGAACAGGAAGAATACTGAGGTGGGCAAGGAGGCAGGCATAACGTAGGTGGCGGGATCGCTACTGCTAAGGAACCAGCCTCCTGTACCGAAAAATTCGTTACTGACAGACCCAAACATCAGGGAGAAACCGATCGCCCAAAATGATATGGTGGAGAGGGCGAAAACGATCAGGTTTTTAGCCAGAACGTTAACGGCGTTTTTCTGGCGACAGAATCCCGTTTCCAGCATCGCAAAACCCGCGTTCATAAAGATCACGAGGATGGCGGCAATTAAAACCCAGATTGTATTGAGGGCGTTTTGGACATCTTCGGGGGTTAGGGGTTTCGCATCCTGGGCCTGTACGGCTGTGTTCCAAACCACGAAAATAATCGCGGACAAAGGAACACAGGCTAACCAGACAGGGTTAATTTTCGGTAACAAACCGACAAGTTCCCCAGATTTTCGAGCAATTCGTTTCATCGTTAATTCGTTTACTTTGTTGAGTTAGTAGGTCGATTCATTACTTTTGAAAATAATTACCGAGCAATTATGTCCGTTCAACCGCTAAATCCTAGGAACAGAGGTCAATCATTTCAGAAGACCAAACACCTAGGGATTTATCTTGATGTGTGAGTAGTCAATGTTTTTTGATCTTTGTTTTTTTGATTTGAGATTTCTGTATCCTCTGATACGTTTCACTTTAAAATAATAATAGTATAGAAGTTATCAATTATCAGTTATCAGTTAGAAAGGGGATATAGGGGTTTAGGGATTTAGGGGTTTAGGGGTTTAGGGAAATTTCAGCCAAATGCCCCACTACCCCCCGCAACGCACACGAAGTGGTCTCCCCATCTCCCCACACCCCATCACCCCATCACCCCCATCTCCCAATTCATAATTCATAATTTATAATTTATAATTCCCACTGATCACCGATTACTGTTTACTGATCACTGATCAAGTCTCCCCTCCTTTGGAGAAATCAACCATGGCCCGGGCAACGGAATTCGATCGCAAAATGATGCAAAGATGTCTAACCCTTGCTAGGCAAGCCTTGGGGCGGACTTCTCCTAATCCTTTGGTGGGTTCTGTGATCGTTCAAGAGGGTATAATTATCGGCGAAGGTTTTCACCCAGGGGCCGGACAACCCCATGCAGAAGTTTTCGCCCTGAGACAGGCAGCAGAAAAAGCCCGTGGTGCCACTTTATACGTCAATCTCGAACCCTGTAACCACTATGGACGTACTCCACCCTGTAGCGAGGCAATTGTGCAAGCAGGCATTAAAAAAGTGGTGGTAGGGATGATCGATCCTAATCCCCTAGTGGCCGGGAAAGGCATTCAAAGATTAGCATCGGCAGGCATCGAGACGCTGGTGGGAGTGGAGGAGTCCGAATGTCTTCAACTCAATCAGGGTTTTATCCATCGCATCACCGCTAAAAAACCCTTCGGTATCCTCAAATATGCCATGACTCTCGATGGCAAAATTGCCGCTACTAGCGGTCATAGCGCTTGGATTACTAGCCCCGCTTCTCGCCAAATAGTCCATCGACTGCGATCGGCTTGTGATGCGATTATCGTCGGCGGTAGCACTGTCCGTCAAGATAATCCCCACCTAACCACTCACGGCCTCTCCGATCATAATCCCCTGCGCGTGGTCATGACTCGATCGCTCGATTTACCCCCCTCCGCCCATCTTTGGGATACCAGTCAATTTCCCACCCTTGTCTATACACAAATTGATGCTAATGTCAAGCTTAAGCAACAATTATTAACAAAAGGCGTGGAAGTGATCGAACTCACCGAGGTGACACCCACTTTAGTGATGGAAAATCTTTATCAGAGGGGATTTTGTCAGGTTTTGTGGGAGTGCGGCGGCGGTTTAAGCGCAGCTGCAATCGCTGAGGGCATGGTACAAAAAATTATCGCTTTTATCGCGCCCAAAATCATCGGGGGAATCCAGGCACCCACTGCCGTGGGTGATTTAGGTTTCCAGTTAATGAGCCAAGCTTTACAGTTAGAAAATGTCACGGTTAATTATCTCAATCCCGATATTTTGATTGAGGGATATCTGCAAAGTGAAAAGTAGAGCTACTACAATTCTGGCTCAATCAGCAAATCTCAACCAACCGCTTGTAAAAGTAAAAAAGTCATCGATAACCCCGATAATCTGGCACTTACCCCTAATTTTTGCGATCAAGTTCTAGAAATCGCCCTGCTGCCGTTAAATGTCTTTATCGGTACGGTTATCCCCCTAGAGGAAGTTGGGCAATCGCTCTGTGATCAATAGTGCCATCATCGAGCAAAATAAAAAAGTTAGAATAGTCAAGCCCTTACTGATTGAACGTATGACGGTACTCGAAAAAGGTAATATCACGATTCATACCGAGAATATCTTCCCTATTATCAAAAAATCTCTCTACACTGACCATGAAATTTTTCTACGGGAATTGATATCCAATAGTGTTGATGCCATCTCGAAATTAAAAATGGCTTCCTTAGCAGGAGAAGCGAGAGGAGAAGTCCCCGAACCAGAAATTAATCTCGCCATCGATAAAGAAAATCGTACCCTATCAATTACCGATAATGGAATCGGGATGACGGGGGAAGAAATCAAGAAATATATTAACCAAGTTGCCTTTTCCAGTGCGGAAGAATTTATCAATAAATATCAAAAATCAGCCAACGATTTAATCGGTCATTTTGGACTAGGCTTTTATTCAGCGTTTATGGTGGCTAAAAAGGTAGAAATTGATACTCTTTCCTATCAAGAAGGTGCTACCCCAGTCCATTGGTGCTGTGATGGTTCTCCGGAGTTTGAACTAACCGATTCTTCCCGCAGCCAAATCGGCACGACTATCACCCTAACTTTAATGGATGAGGAAGGGGAATATTTAGAACCTGCTCGCATTCGCCAGTTAGTCAAAACCTACTCAGATTTTATGCCCGTTCCCATTAAAATTGATGGGGAAGTGATTAATCAACAACGGGCTTTATGGAAAGAATCTCCTCAAAATCTGACTAAAGAAGACTACCTAGAATTTTATCGTTATCTTTATCCTTTCCAAGAAGAACCTTTACTCTGGGTACATCTGAATACCGATTATCCTTTCTTGCTCAATGGCATTCTTTATTTTCCCAAACTCAGACCGGATGTGGATGTCTCAAAAGGACAATTAAAGTTATTCTGTAATCAGGTTTTTGTCAGCGATCATTGCGAGGAAATTATTCCCGATTTCCTGATACCCTTGCGAGGAGTTATCGATAGTCCAGATATTCCTTTAAATGTGTCTCGAAGTGCTTTAACCAAAGATCGCACCGTTCGCCGTATTGCCGATTTTATTGCCAAAAAAATTGCCGATCGCCTCAAATCTCTCTACAATGAAGACGCAAAAGAATATATTCGTTGTTGGGGAGATGTGGGAACTTTTATTAAATTTGGTTCCTTGAAAGAGGATAAATTTAAACAGCAGGTAGAAGATATTTTAATCTATCGCACTACCTACAAACCCCCAGAAACCCCAGTACAAGTGGAAGTGCAACCCGCTGAAGGTGACGCATGGCAAGAAGCAACGGCAAAAACTCCCCTAGAAGCGATCGAACAGGAAGGTTATACTACTCTCAAAGCCTACCTAGAACGCCATAAAGAACGACACGAAAATCGAGTTTTTTACTGTACCGATCCTCATAGTCAATCCACCTACGTTGAACTCTACAAAAATCAAGGGTTAGAGATACTCTTCTTTGATTCTTTCATCGATACTAATTACTTTATTCCTTTCCTAGAAAGAGAATACTCCGATGTGAAATTCACCCGGGTTGATTCTGAATTAGATTCGACACTGCTCGAACAGGATCAAGCTAGTGAAATTATCGATCCCGGTAGTAATAAAACCCGGGCTGAATTGATCAAAGAAATTTTCGCCAAAGCCCTCGATAATTCCCGCATCAATATCAAAACTGAAGCCTTGAAATCCGATGATCCCCAAGCTACTCCCCCAGCAATTGTCTTACTTCCAGAAGCGATGCGACGCTTACAGGAAATGACGGCAATGATGCAACAAAAAGCCATGGCTTTCCCCGAAGAACATATTCTGATGATTAATACTAATCATCCCCTAATTCAACAGATTATCCAGATTAGTCAGGGAAGTATTGTTACCGGTAGCGGCGAATCTCCATCGGCGCAATTAGCGAAAATGCTCTGTCAGCACGTTTATGATTTAGCTTTAATCGCTCAAAAAGGATTTGATGCCGAGGGAATGCAAGCTTTTGTGGAACGTTCCAATCGCGTTCTGACTAAGCTAACCGAAAAGATTTAATCTATTGCCAAACTTTAGCTGTTTCGATATGCTGAGAGTGTGTTAATTCACACTCTATTTTTTTAACCTGTTAACGAAGGCAGGAGACAGGAGACAGGAGACAGGAGATAGGAGTCAGGAGTCAGGAGGCAGGAGACAGGAGACAGGAGTTGTAGCCTATACTCAACGGATTTAGTATCAGCTTTTTTTCTTCCTGTTCCCCTCTCTCCCCAATTCATAATTGATAATTGATAATTCATAATTCCCTGCTCCCCTCCCCAATTCATAATTCATAATTCCCCCATCTTCCCGCACCACTTCATGCGCTTACCCACCCTCAAATATGAGCGAGGAACTTTAATTCTCCATCCACCACCAAAAGGGAAAAAATGGCTAGATTTTGCCACTTGGGATGATCGTATTGAAAGATTTCGCATTTTGGCCATTCATTATCGTCCTCTCGTGGAAACTCTACAGGAGGAGGGCATTAACTTCCAAGATGAAGCAAAAGCTTTTAACAATTTAGAATTAATTGCCAGTTTTGAACGGGAACCCTACCCCCACCAAACGGAAGCGTTAATCGCTTGGAAAAAATCCCAGAGAAGGGGTGTTATCGTCCTTCCCACCGCTGCCGGTAAAACCTATCTTGCTCAATTAGCTCTACAATCGACTCCCCGCAGCACCTTAATTATCGTGCCGACTATTGATTTAATGCACCAGTGGTATGCCCAGATGTTGGCGGCTTTTCCCGATGCCGAGGTGGGATTATTAGGGGGAGGTTCTAAGGATAATAGTGCTATTTTAATCGCCACCTATCAAAGTGCGGCAATTTACTCGGAAACTCTTGGCAATCGTTACGCTTTTTTGATTTTTGATGAATGTCATCATTTACCATCGGATTTCTTTCGGAAAATAGCGGAAGATTCGATCGCACCCTATCGTTTAGGCTTAACAGCAACACCGGATCGCGGTGATGGTAGTCATCAGGATTTAGATTATCTTATTGGTGCAATTGTTTATCAAAAAAGTCCCCAAGACTTGTCAGGAAAAGCCCTAGCGGATCATGAAATAATTCAAATTAAAGTGAAACTATCTGCCAAAGAACAGGAAAAATATCAAGAAGCAATTAAAATTCGCAATGATTTTTTAAGAAAAAATAATCTCAGTTTGTCTGGTTTAGATGGTTGGCAAAATTTTGTCATGATTAGTGCCAGAAGTAGCGAAGGGCGCCGGGCCATGTTAGCGCACCGGGAGTCGAAGGAAATATCCTCTGGAACCCAGGGAAAATTGCGGGTTTTAGCCGAGTTAATCTGTGAACACCATCCGGAACGAATTTTAATTTTTACCAACGATAATGCCACAGTTTACCGCATTTCCGAGAGCTTTTTAATACCTGCCATAACCCATCAAACTCCTGTGAAAGAACGCCATGAAATCCTGACCCGTTTTCGTCAGGGAGAATACAAAATTCTGGTGACTTCCCATGTTCTCAATGAAGGGGTTGATGTGCCGGAAGCAGGCATCGCGATTATTTTATCGGGAACTGGTTCCACTAGGGAATATATTCAGCGTTTAGGACGGGTGTTAAGAAAAGGACAACAAGAGGATAAACGGGCGATTTTGTATGAAGTGATAGCCGAAAATACCACGGAGGAAAAAACCTCCCAACGACGACGGGGAGAGCAGAAAAATAAAACTAGCTATAAAACCGCTAATCGACAATTGGAATTATTGCCTTCTCCTCCAAAAAAATCTTTTTCTTTCCCGAAAGCTGCCGAATCTTCTACCCCTTGGGTAAGTTCTCCAGAGTCAGAAGAAGAATAAAAAATTTCTCTGGGGGATTTTCCTCTATAATAAAGGTAAAAAATCTAGATTGATACCCCTATGACCGAACTTGCCCAACAAAAATGTCAACCTTATCAATCGGGTTCTTCTCCTATCACGGCCGAAGAAATTACCGCTTTACAGGCTAAAATTCCCGATTGGAATCTCTTAGAATACGAGGGTATTCCCCGTCTGCAAAAACTCTATAAATTTGCCAATTTTCAAGGGGCAATCGCCTTTACTAATGCCGTGGGAGAAGCGGCGGAAAAAGAAGGCCATCACCCCGCTTTATTAACAGAATGGGGCAAAGTTACCGTTTCTTGGTGGACCCATGACGTGGGCGGATTACATCAAAATGATTTCATCATGGCTGCCCGTACCGATGATATTTATCGTCAACAAAAGGCTTAATCGTAGGCGCGAATCATCGCTTGGGTTCCCTGTTTAATTCCCTTACCTTCGTCCAATTCCGCTACTGCTTTAAATAGGGTTTCCGCTAAATCTGTCCCGGGCAGAATTTCCCCGGCTGTCTGGGCAGTTTCTTTGACTAATCGCAAATCTTTTAAGATATGTTCAATCATAAAAGCCGGCTGTAAATCTTGGGCGAGGATTTTTGGTCCCAAATTTTCCAACGCCCAAGAACCCGCCGCCCCCGTTTTACACACTTCTATGACTAAATTGGGGTCTAATCCTTGAATTTTTGCCATTTTTAGAGCCTCACACAGAGCCACCATGTGAACCGCCCCCAAGACTTGATTACAGAGTTTTACCGCCTGTCCGTTGCCGATTTCGCCACACCAGCGAATAGTTTTACCCATGGCTTGAAAACAGGGCAAACAAGTCTGAAAATCCGCTTCTTTCCCCCCCACCATAAGGGTTAAAGTGCCGTTTTTCGCCCCAATATCGCCCCCAGAGACGGGAGCATCGAGAAAACGGAGATTATTTTCCTCTAGCTTTTTACCAATCATCCTAGCGGCTTGAGAGCCAATGGTACTCATATCCACCACCAGAGTTCCCACGACTGCCGATTCCATGACACCCCCTGGTCCTAAAATTACCGCTTCCACGTCAGGCACATCCCCGACGCAGGTAAAGACAATCTCGGCATCCCTGACGGCGGCGGCAATACTAGAACAAATGTTCGCCCCCGCTGCCCCGGCAATGGTTATCCCCGGCGCCTCTGGGGTACGATTCCAAGCATTGACAGCAAAACCCTGACGGACAAGATTAGCTGTCATCGGCGCTCCCATTACTCCTAATCCTAAAAAGGCAATTTTTTGACTCATAATTTTGGTAATTAAGCGAATTATGAATTATGAATTATAAATTATGAATTGTGAATTATGAATTGTGAATTATGAAGTGGGAAGTTTTTTCAGTAAACAGTGAACTGATAACTGATAACTGATAACTGATAACTGATTTAGGATTCTACCATTTGCAGAAATTGGGCTTCTGAAAGGGTTTTTATACCTAATTTTTGAGCCTTTTTGAGTTTCTCACCGGGAGCTTTACCGAGGAGAATATAATCAGTGTTCGCACTGGGGGAACCAGTAACAGTACCACCGACATTAATAATCAATGATTTCGCTTTCTCGCGACTGATTTTGCTGAAGGTTCCTAGTATAACTAAGGTTTTTCCCCTTAGGGGATTTTCTGCGGATTCTTGACTTGTTTGGACTATCTCCGCTGCGGGTTGCACTTCTAAACTTGTATCGGCAACCGTGATTTTTTCTGCTGCTACTACAGGAGTTTCCTTGACAATCACCGGGGGGGTTTCTGCTTCTTCTACTACCGGAGTTTCACTAATAATTGCTTCCGGTTCATTAGTGGTAATAGGAGCAGTTTGTTTAGAGAAATCGTCTATTTCTTGCTGTAGGTTTTGAATTTTAACCACTAAAGCGGCGATTTCTTCTTGCTTAGTTGCTAACTCACCATCAAACTTAATTTTTTCCTTTTCTAAAGCTTTAGCTGCCGTTTTTTGGGCTTCTAAATCTTGAGTTAGTTGGCGATTTTGTTGGCTTAATTCCTCGATATGACGGGAAGTTGTGGTTTCTAATTGGTCTTTTTCGGCACTTAACTGGTGTAGTTGAATCTCTAAATTAGAAATGTTTTCCCGATAGGTTTCTAGCTGTTGGGGTAACTGAGTTAATTCCTGTAATTGCCCTTCTAAATTAGCAATTGTTGCCTGAGAATCGGCCAATTGTTGGGGTAACTGGGTTAATTCCTGTAATTGCCCTTCTAAATGGGCAATTTTTTCGGCAGCAGTGGTTAATTGTTGGGGTAACTGGGTTAATTCCTGTAATTGCCCTTCTAAATGGGCAATTTTTTCGGCAGCAGTGGTTAATTGTTGGGGTAACTGGGTTAATTCCTGTAATTGCCCTTCTAAATTAGCAATTTTTTCGGCAGCAGTGGTTAATTCTGCCGATAATTCCCCTTTCTGGACTTCTAAAGCTTGTAACTCCAGTTTAGCGGCTTCGAGATGAGCGCCGAGACTGTCCTTTTCGGCGGTTATAGCCGTCACTTGAGCGACGGTTTCTTGGAGTTTTATAGTTAAATTGTCGCATTCTTGGCCTAAAGAGAGCGATCGAGTTTGACTTGCGGCTAAATCTTCGCTGAGAGACTTTTTTTCCCGCTCTAACCCATTAATTTGACCCTGTAAGCTGGCTATTTCCTGCTGTCCTTGCTCATACTTTTCTGTTTGTTGAGCTAGATTCTGTTCTAAGGTTTGAATTTTACCTTGCAAGTTGGGAATTTGGGCGGCTAAATCGCTTAATTCTTGGTTTTTATGCTCTAAATCGGCCACTTTTGCCCTTAATTCCTCGGCTTTTTCTAGCTCTTGCTGTAAGAGAGCTTTATCCTGTTCTAGGGTCTGAATTTGACTATAGAGAGAGGTGGTCTGTTTTTTGGTCAAATCAAATTGACGGTTAATTTCACCTTTTTGCTGCTCTAAAGTTTGAATTTGTGCTTCTAGGCTAGTAATTTGGGCTTTTTCTGCCTCTAATTGCTCCATCAAACCAGCTTTCTCCGCTTCTATTTCCTTAGCGGTGGTTTTCAGGTGTTCGATTTCACCCTCACCTATCTGGACAGCTTGCTGGAGGGACTGGAGAGAATTTTCTAAATCCGTAGCTTTGTGCTGTAATTGGGCGGAATGTTGTTCTATGTGAATTATTTTGGCGTGCAACTGCTGATTTTCGTCTTTTAAGTCTGATTGCGCCACATCTAAACCCTTGACTTGAGCCAACAAATCTGAGTTACTTTGCTGTAATTGCGCTTGTGCGGCTAAAAGGGCGGTATTTTTGCTGACGAGACCAGAGCGAGACCAGAGGAATAGTCCTCCGAAAACAGCACTTAAACCTAATCCTTCATAAATTAATTCGTTGAGCATATCTACCCTCCTAGACAAGCGAAAAACAGTCACCTAACCGAACTGATGCGGCAATTTTGGTTATAGACCTACATCTCTACTTATATCAGTTACGGGGTGCATTCGGGGGAAGGGCGGGGAAAAAGTCACTTCTTTCATCCCGGTGTAAAAAGTGATTTAGCTATTTGCGTTATGTTAACCTGTATCTGATCCCATTCTTGGGTGATTTCCTGGTCAATTTCTTCCTGATGATCAAAATAGTAGCCCATGGCCCCATGAGCTATAGTTGATAATTAGTGCGAAACGTTTAGGCATGAAATAGGGCTGAAATGCCTGAAATAACCGCCTAGTAAGGTCTTCAGTCCCCCGACTGAATCTAAGAGGTCAACCCAGACCAACCTTATAACTGTTTATATGTCCCGACGTTTAGTATCACCCGATACCAAACTAGGCAAGGGGACTCAAGGTCAATACACTTTGTAACAATTATTTACAATTGATACAAAGGTGAGAGTAACGGCGATA
>NZ_BDSM01000051.1:0-760 GCF_003112475.1 Microcystis sp. 0824
AGGGCGTTGCATAATAGAGATATGAATGGAGGAAATCAAAATGCAATGCCCTGAATGTAAATCTACCCATATCCGTAAAAATGGCATCAATAAACAAGGTAAACAAAATCATATTTGTGTAACCTGTGGCCGTCAATTTATTAATAACTATGAAAAACAGAAAGGCTATGACGAAAAAACGAAGCGAGAATGCCTAACTGCCTATGTTAATGGGATGGGATTTAGAGGAATAGAAAGGCTAAAGGGAGTTCATCATACGACCGTAATTAATTGGGTAAAATCTGTGGGAGAATTATTGCCAGTCGCCTATGACCCAGAAACAATTCCTGAAGTAGGGGAACTGGATGAATTGGAAACCTTTGTTGGCTCAAAAAAAACAAAATCTGGGTGTGGACAGCCGTTGACCACTTTAAAAAAGGAATTTTAGGTTGGGTAATCGGAGACCATAGTAGCGAAACGTTTCGCCCATTATGGGAATTAGTTAAGTCTTGGGGATGCTATTTTTATGTGAGTGATGGATGGTCAGTTTATCCATGTTTTATAGCAGAGGGCGACCATATAATTAGTAAGACTTATATGACCAGAGTAGAGGGTGAGAACACACGTTTAAGACATTATCTAGCCCGATTGCATCGCCAAACACTCTGCTATTCTAAGTCTACAGAAATGTTAGGATACTCTATTCGTTTATTAATTCATTATCTGAAGTTTCAAGAAGTGCCTATTCCTTACTGATTCATAGCTTAATTCAGCAACGCCT
>NZ_BDSM01000052.1:0-489 GCF_003112475.1 Microcystis sp. 0824
AAACTCAGATAGTTTTTGGTTTGTTATGTTCAGCTAAGGGTTGTCCGATAGCAGTAGAAGTATTTGAAGGAAACACCTCAGAAGGTGCTACTTTAAGCGGACAAATTGAGAAAGTCAGAAAGGGTTGGGGGATTGAGAATGTTGTCTGGGTAAGTGATAGAGGAATTTTAACTAACTCGAAAATCAAGGAATTAGTAAAACCGATAGAAGGATTAGACTATATTACTGGTTTAACTAAGCCTCAAATTCGGAAAATGGCTGAGGTAGAAGTGATTCAATTAGGATTATTTGATCAGGTAAACTTGGTGGAATTTGAGAGCGAAGATTATCCCGACGAAAGATTAATTGCTTGTCGGAATCCCTTCATTGCCCAGAAAAATCAACAACAAAGAGAGGCATTATTAGAGGCAACAGAGAAGGAACTAGATTTGATTGTTCAGGCGACTCAAAGGGAGAAAAGAGCTTTAAAGGGTCAAGATAAGATAGCTT